>NZ_CAXAVM010000020.1:0-54044 GCF_963972345.1 uncultured Gimesia sp.
GGCAAAGCGGAGCGAGCAGGAGGTCGCAGCTGCCACATACCATCCAGAATAGGGATTCCTATACCCATTCGGCACGGCCGGACAAGCCGGTCCGTGGCACACGAAAACCTCTCTATTAGTTGCAATATCCCCTATCGGATCAGACGTGCGGGTGCCACCGTCGGCTTGCCCGACGGTGCTGCTACAAACCCCGAGAAACCTCCCGAAGCGGGTTGCCCCGAACCTGTTTTTGGTTCCTGGAACCTTTATTTTAATCAAGAAATATTTCAACTCAATTAATTTAGTGGGTGACACCGAATGAAATTCGGTGTTGTCAGAGACAACAAGAGGTTGCAGTGTAAACGTTGCCCGTTGATCGGTTTTGCCTTACTCTGCCTGGAGCAGGTAGGAAACACGGCTCTGTTTTGAGCGCGTGAGCTGTGACATCCTGCTCGCTGCGCTCGGCCCGAATTTTATTCGGGCTCACCCGAGGTTTCAGGAGATTCGTTCCGGTTAAAACTCTTGTGAGTTTGATTCACACACCGAACACTTCTTCCAGCGCAGCTCGCATCACTTTGGGATCGGGGTCCACGCCGGTCCAGAGTTGAAAGCCGATCACGCCCTGGTTGACCAGCATGCCCAGGCCGTCGAGTGTGGGGCAGCCGATTTTCGCCGCTTCGCGGAGCAGATGGGTCTCCGGGGGATTGGGGATCACGTCCGAGACGATCATGGTCGGTTTGAGTGAACTGAAATCGAGTGGGAAGACTGCGTCTACATCGGGATACAGGCCGATTGAGGTGGCGTTGATTACGACATCCACGTCATCAGCCAGTGTATAATCGCCGTCCCATAATTCGAAGCGGGTGCGCACTTCGGTTTTTTCATCGAGCAGCTTCACCAGCGCTGCGCCGCGCTCGGCACTGCGATTCACGATGGTGATTTCGGCTGCTCCCGCGAGCGCCGTCTCCACGCCAATCGCCCGGGCCGCGCCGCCGGCTCCGAACATGACGATGTTCTTGCCCTGCGGATCGGTCACTTCTTTTAATGACTGCACGAAGCCTTTGCCATCCGTATTCTCTCCCAGCAGATGATCGTCCTGGCGGACAATACAGTTGACGGCCCCCATCATCGCCGCGGCATCACTTATGCCATCCAGGTATTGGATGACCTCCACTTTATGGGGAATCGTCAGATTCGCGCCGCGGAAGCCCATCGCCCATAACCCTTCGACCGCCTGTTCCAGATTTTCAGGAGCAACCTCAATCGTCAGATACCGCCACTCCAGGCCACAATCTTTAAAAGCGGCCTCGATCATGCACTGGGTCGGGTTCTCTGCCACCGGCTGCCCGAAAACGCACGTCAGTTCCTGTTTGAAATTGAACGGCTTCGTCATGATGTTACAAGTTCCCCTGTTTTGTTGAGTATGAAATCGCTGGCGTTGAACCACGGTGGGCTGATCAGAAAAGGCGCGACTCAGAGAATCCATCATACGCGGGCTCGTTTCAAGTCACAACTTTACCCAATCCCCGGATTCCCTGATTGCAGCGGGTCCGCATCCGGCGTAAACTGAAAACTTGAGTAGCGACTCTCTGAATGACCCCCTGAAACCTGTCTGAAAGATTTCGACGTTTGAAAAAGCGATTGTTCATAACGCTGGCAGTGCTTCTGATTCTGTTGCCTGCCTGCCTCTATTTTTTCGTGGGCTGGAATGTGCGATCGAATGCGCAGGTCGCCCTCAGTCGTGCGCAGCGGTTTCTGGCAGAAGGAAAGCCGGATGCTGCCCTTGAAGAAATCAGCTGGCTGCGCTGGTTCGAACCCGAACAGCGCCGCGCACAACTTCTGGCCGGGGAATGCTATTTCGTGAAGCGGGATTATCCGGCGGCCATCAATTTGCTTTCTCAGATACAGGAAACGTCTCCCGATTACCGCAGGGCCTCGTTTGCGCTGGCGCGCAGCTATGAGAATATTGCCAGGCTGACTGAAGCCGAACGGGTTTTGAAAGCGCACCTGGCTGCCTTTCCCGACTCGCAGGAAGCGGTCACACAGCTGCAGTGGATTTACTTCAATCAGTTTCGTCTGCGGGAGCTGGAAGCACTGCTGGAGCGCAGCCTGGATACCTGTCCGAACCAGTTCCTGCTGCTGTATCATCTGCTGAATACCGAACATAAAAACCCGATCGCGCAGGAATCAATCAAACTGCTGAACCGCATCAACGAGAAAGTACCGGGGCAACCTTCGATCATGCGGGCCCTCGGTTACTGTCACTGGAAACTGGGAGAGATCGACCAGGCAAAAGCCTATCTCGTAGCGGCCCGACAGACGGAGCCTCAAAACCGGGAAACGCTGCTGGTCCTATTGGAATTTTATCTCGAGCTGGGAGAACAGGCAGCGGTCCAGCAGCTGCTGACCGATCTGAAGAACCAGCCAGAGGATTTCCAGGAACAGTTGCGGCACGATGATCGCTGGCTGTGGCTGCTCAGTCAGCAGGAGCAACAGCAGGGGAACACATCTGCCGCCCTGGAATTCATCCGGGAAGCTTCGCGTCTGCAGCCGGGAGAGATCCGGTATCTGCAGCAGGAAGCCATGCTCCTGCAGGCGCTGGGCAAAAAAGCGGAGGCGGCGGAGAAGTTTCAGCGCGCCAAACAGCTGGCTGCCAGTCATCGGGAGCTGTATAAAATTGTCTCCAGCGGTGCACTGGAATCGCCGGACGTACAACTGGCAGAGGAAATCGCCGGTCACCTGGAAATGCTGGGCCAGCAGAAACAGGCGGCTGCCTGGCGAAAGCTGGTGTTTCAGTTTCAGAGCCGATCACCAGTGCCCCGGCGTTGACGCCTGCCGTTCCGCTTCTGCCTACGTCGCAATTTTGTCCTGTGTTTCCGGAAAACCGAGTGCATCGAAAATCCGTTTGCAGGCCTGTGAACGATTCAGGACATAAAAGTGAATCCCGGGTACGCCCACTTCCATCAACTGTTCGCACTGGCGGATCGCATAGTTCACGCCAATCTCAAACTGGGCATCCAGATCATCCTGCACTGCTTCCAGTTGACCCACCAGGTCGGCGGGGAATTCGGAGCTGCACATCGACATGATCCGCTGAATACGGCGGTACTCGGTAATCGGCATAATTCCGGGGATGATCGGCCGATTGATGCCTGCCTGCTGACAGCGTTCGCGAAATTGATAAAAATGTTCATTGTTGAAAAACAGCTGCGTATAAATCGCATCTGCTCCGGCGTCGACTTTCCGTTTGAGGTTTGTCAGATCGAAGGCGGAGTCCGATGCCTCGGGGTGACATTCCGGATAGCCGGCAACGCCGATCCCCATGTCGGGAAAGTGCTGGCGAATCAGACTCACCAGCTCATTGGCATATTTCAGCCCCCCATCAGCGGGAACAAATGTTTCCTGGCCGGCCGGTGGGTCTCCCCGCAAAGCCATGATGTTGGTGATGCCTGCATCGACGGCGTTGTGCAGCCATTCTACCAGTTCCTCCCGGGTCGAATTCACACAGGTGAAGTGAGCGGTCGCCGTATTATGCAGCTGGTCCTGAATCAGCGCACAGAGTTCGATAGTCCGTTTACTGGTGGACCCTCCCGCGCCGTAAGTGCAGGATACAAAAGCGGGTTGATAGCGAACCAGCTCTTCCAGCGTTTTAAACAGCTCTGCATCTCCGCTTTCATTACGGGGAGGAAAGATTTCCACAGAGAGGCCAAAAGTTCCATCCTGGTATAATTCACTGATTCGCATTTTGTTTTCTTGTCTTCAGAGGGTTTAAATTCGCACGCCGGGTTCTAGAATAACTGAGACCCGGGCAAGCATAGTGTATAAATTATGTGTTTTGCAGGTCAACAAACCTGTATTTTCTATTGCCAGCCCGGTTCGTATTGCCTATCTTGCAGTCAGGGTAATCACCTTTGATTTCAGACTCCGACGAGGGCAGTTTATGCTTCCTGAATTACAGGAGGCAACAGCGATCTCCGGCTTTCCCTGACTCAGAGTTGAATGTCTTCAAATGGAAGACACCGTTGAGACAGAGAAGTAACTCTATTTCATTACATAATAGTCGATTATGCTGTTTCTGGTCAGTGTGATTTTTCTCCTCTCAAGTAAAACAGCTATAAAAAATGATTCAAGTTGCCAGTGCTTTGCCAAGCTGCAAATTGAGGTTCGGGAGTGTCGTTTACGTGCTCCGTTGTTGCACTCTCGTGATATTTATCGACCCAAAATTTAAAAATGACACTCCACTAGCTATTTGAATACAGATACTCCCCTTTTCTATTGAATCAACAAGGATTGCGAATGTCGACCGAAACCAACTCACTGCCGTACAAAGTAAAGGACTACAGCGCAGAAGAATTCCAGAAGCTCGCTGCCTGGGGTCGTAAGGAAATTGAACTGGCCGAAACAGAGATGCCCGGCCTGATGTCGTTCCGGAAAAAATATGGCAAAGATCAGCCTCTGAAAGGGGCTCGTATCGCCGGTTGTCTGCACATGACGATCCAGACGGCGGTCCTCATCGAAACATTGACCGCCCTGGGCGCAGAAGTTCGCTGGTCCAGCTGTAATATTTTCTCCACCCAGGATCACGCCGCTGCTGCAATCGCCGCGACCGGCGTACCCGTCTTCGCCTGGAAAGGCATGAATGACGAAGAGTTTGACTGGTGTATCGAGCAGACACTGTTCTGGCCCGATGGTCAGGGTCTGAATATGATTCTCGACGACGGTGGCGACCTGACCGTCATGGTTCACGAGAAGTATCCCGAACTACTGAAAGAAATCAAAGGTCTGACCGAAGAAACCACCACCGGCGTGCATCGCCTGCATCAGATGCACGAACAGGGAAAACTGGGCGTACCTGCGATTAACGTCAATGACTCTGTCACCAAGAGCAAATTCGACAACCTGTATGGCTGTCGCGAATCACTGGCTGATGGCATCAAGCGTGCTACCGACATCATGATCGCCGGTAAAATCGTTGTTGTCTGTGGTTATGGTGATGTGGGTAAAGGTTGTGCCGACGCCATGAAAGGCCTGGGAGCCCGTGTGCTGGTCACCGAAATCGACCCGATCTGTGCACTGCAGGCTGCGATGGAAGGTTTTGAAGTCACTACGATGGAAGACGCTGCCAGCCGCGGCGATATCTTCGTGACAGCCACCGGTTGCTGCGATGTCATCTGCGGCGAACACCTCGACAAGATGAAGAATGAAGCCATCATCTGCAACATCGGCCACTTCGATTCCGAAATTCAGGTTGCCTACCTGAAAAACCGTAAAGATATCGAAAAGATCGAAATCAAACCACAGGTCGACAAATTCGTCTATCCCGATGGCAAAGCGCTGATCGTGCTGGCCGAAGGCCGACTGGTCAACCTCGGTTGTGCAACCGGCCATCCTTCCTTCGTGATGTCCAACAGCTTCAGTAACCAGGTCATCGGCCAGATTGAACTCTGGAACGAATCGGACAAATACGAAATCGGCGTCTACATGCTGCCCAAGCATCTGGATGAAGAAGTCGCCCGTCTGCACCTCGACAAACTGGGTGTGAAACTGTCAAAACTGTCTGACAAGCAGGCGGAATACCTCGGGATTCCCGTCGAAGGTCCTTACAAACCAGAATACTATCGCTACTAAGAGCGAACGTACTCTGAAAACCGTATTTTGCAAAACCCTCCCGATCACGATTCTTCGTGGTCCGGAGGGTTTGTTTTTTGCGCCGGGGAAACTTTGATTGTTTCATCGCGGCGGAGTTTTTATAATCGCGGAACCTGACTGGCGTTATACCAGCTCCTGCAAAAACATTTCTTTGAACAGAGAAAGACTGCTTCATGACTCACACCACTTCACGCCGCGACTTTCTGAAACAGACATCTGCTTTGACCGCCGGGCTCGCCTTTTCCAGCTGGACCGGATCCGCGCTGGCGATGTCTTCGCTGAATCAGAGTCTGTTTAAAATCTCGCTGGCTCAATGGTCTCTGCATCGCGCACTGCGTGGCGGAAAGCTGGATAACCTCGACTTTGCGAAAGTCACCAAAGAAGAGTTTGGCATCGATGCGGTGGAATATGTGAACCAGTTCTTCAAAGATAAAGCCGAAGATGAAAAATACCTGGCGGAAATGAACAAGCGGGCTGCAGATGTCGGCGTGAAAAACGTCTTGATCATGATCGACGGAGAAGGGGCGCTCGGCGATCCTGATGCAAAGAAGCGGACCCAGGCGATTGAAAATCATCACAAGTGGGTGACCGCTGCCAAAACACTCGGCTGTCATTCAATTCGTGTGAATGCCCGCAGCAACGGGAGTTATGAAGAGCAGCAGAAACTGGCCGCCGATGGCCTGCGTCGACTCACCGAATATGCCACGCCGTACGGCATCAACGTACTGGTGGAGAATCATGGCGGCCTCTCGTCCAATGGTGCCTGGCTGGCGGGCGTGATGAAAATGGTCAACCTGCCCGAATGTGGAACGCTGCCGACTTCGGAAATTTCGTACTCGATCGCAAAACCGGCGAAGAATATGATCGTTACCAGGGCGTGAAGGAGCTGATGCCCTACGCCAAAGCCGTCAGTGCCAAAACTCATGATTTCAACAAAGAGGGAGAGGAAATCCATACCGACTACCGGAAGATGATGCAGATCGTCCTCGACGCCGGCTACCACGGATATGTGGGAATTGAATACGAGGGCAAGGAACTCGATGAATACGCGGGCATCAAAGCCAGCAAAAAGCTCTTGCTCAAAGTCCGTGAAGAACTGACTCCGGAAGAGACTGCCGATCCCTGCTGCCCTCAGGAAGGTTACTATGCTCCCCGACGTGGTCTGTTCCGTCGTCGTCTGTTTCGCAGATAAGTCGCGGACGGCATACTACCTGATCCAAAAAAAACGCCCCAGTGTCGGAGTGACAACTGGGGCGTTTTGTGTATCTCGCTTACGTTACGAAGCCCGATGGACCTTGGAGACATCGCGATCTGAAAGAATTTCTCGCGCGACGTCCGTTACAAAGTTATCTGCTCCCAGCCACTTTTCTTTTTTCGGAGCAGGGGCCCCGACATTCATTCCCACACCCGGATTCCATAAGGCGGGCAGGGTGTGTTTGATGGCTGACATATAGGTCGTGAAAACAGGATATTTCGTATCGGGATTGTCCGCCTGGTAATTATCCATCTTTTCCACAAGCTTATTATGTGCAATTTTGGGATGACGATGGTGAGGACCATGCACGAAAATATCAAAGTTAATGTAGGTACAGATGCGGGTAATCAGATTCGATCCGATCACGGTTCGGGTACCCAGCAGGGGATCATAACTCTGCATCCCCAGGTGTTCGGTATATTTACGGAAGGTCTGAATCACACTGGCGATCCAGTGAGGAATCACCCAGGCCATCAGGAATGGAACCCAGACGGAATACCAGGCAACGGCACCCAGAATACCTGCCCAGACGACCGCCATCACCGCGTATTCGATCCGCATCGTCTTCATCACTTTCGGGTTTTTGACCGGAGTCTTTCTGCTGAAGCAGAGGCGGCTGTAAACGAAGGGGGAAGTCACGAATCCAAGGGGAAGTTCCAGCCAGCAGAAAATGCGACGAAACGTCAGGGACGTTGTAGGGTCAGAGTAAGGCCATAATTCCCAGTCACCCGGTTTATTCAGATAAGCGTGATGTCGGATATGGGCTTCGCGGTAGGCAGTGTAAGACACGAACAGCATCGTACCGATCGCACGACCCAGCCAGATACTTACCCAGGGCTTACCACAAATACCCTGATGTGATGTTTCATGGAAACAACTCGACCAGCAGAACATGCTGTACGCGGCCACCAGCGTGCAGCCCACCACAAACGGCCAGGCTGTCGTAGGCCACTGCAGAGCCAGAGCCATGATGGCTGCGGAACCAAACAGGGAATGTAAAAAACGGGGAGTTGTCGACTTTGTTTCGAGATCAGAAATCTCTTTTGCGGTAAAAAGTGTCACCGACATGGCACGTACCTCCTGGTTGTGCTCAAACTTTCAAAACGGATCGTTAAAATACGTATCGGAAAGTTGAGTCCATACACCATCAAGTGAAATGCAACATTTGGCCCAGATCACATTGAGACTCGGTAGCATCTGTCTAAGCTACCCATTCTTCCCGACTCTTTAACCATAAGTCGGAAATGGAGGTGATGCATAATTGAAACATGCAACAACAGAGGCAATTTGCACAAAGAGGGCATCTTCTACAGAATATATCGATTATAGCAGTTACACAGACTAATCGCGAGCATTTTTTGTTCCTGTGGACAAAATGAACCGAAAAATTACTGCTTTTGAGAAGGGAGATAGAGGTAAGACTCGGGAAAGCGCTTTTTCGTCATCAAAATCGTCTTGGATTTGCCGCCATTCCAGATATCCCATTGAGGATCAGCATACCGGGAAAAAAACTGGTCCATGCGCTGTTTGAGTTTCTCTCTGGTCTGTTGGGAACCAGGCTGGTCGATCAGGTTACTGTGCTCCCGTGGATCAGCGACCAGATGATAGAGCTCATTCGGCGATTCGTGGTAGCGTTCGATGTACTTCCAGTCCTTTGTACGTATGGCACGTACATTTTCGAATTCATAAAAGACGACTTCCGTCCAGGGAATTTGTTCTCCTTTGAGAACCGGTGCAAAATTACGACCCGGCGTCGCGGGCCTGGCGGGAATTTGATCCTGGAGCCCCAGATAGTTCAGCAACGTGGGATACACATCATAATTGGCTACCATCATTTCCTGCCGTGCTCCGGAAACGATTTTTCCCGGCTGAGAAAAGATGAGGGGAATCGTCATCGTCCAGTCAAAGGCCGTCAGCGGACGTGTGTGATCGCCCATGCCCCAGTAGCCACTGTGGCCACCTGACAATCCCTGGTCTGCCGTGAAAATCACCAGCGTATTCTCACGCAGGCCCAGGTCTTTGAGCGTCTGCATAATCTGGCCCACGCCGTCATCCACTGCAGATACTTCGGCGGCGTACTTGCGAATAATACCAAGGTCGCCAATCCAGTCGCCGTAATTGAAATTCCAGGGCTGAGCCTTTTCCCGGGGGAACGAAGGAAAGGTCATTGTTTCGTATTCCGCTTTGAACCGGTTGCGGATCGGTTCTTTCATCGCCGAACCTAATCCGTAAGGGCCGTTATAAGCCAAGAACAGAAAGAACGGCTTCTCCTGATTCTGCTTAATAAACCTGATTCCATGTTGAGTCCAGAGATCGGTCAGGTACGTCGGTTCCTTACGAATTTTTTCGTCTTCAATCACTTCCTGATCATAAAAACCGGAGCTGCTTCCATGTGGCTTGGTAATCCAGTAGGAAAAGCCTTCCTGCGGATGCAGGTTATCTCCCAGATGCCATTTTCCCGACAATCCACAGACGTAACCAGCGTCGTGCAACACCTGGGGAAGGGACTGGAATTCTTCGAGGGTGTTAAAGGAATCGGGACCGGTCTGAATCCGGGGCCTGAGATAACAGTGCACCCCGTGCTGGCAGGGCATCAGACCAGTCAGAAATGTGGCCCTGGTGGGCGAACAGACGGCGTTATTCGCAAACGCGTTGGTAAACAGTGTTCCCTCTTTCGCCAGCTGATCGATGTGTGGCGTTTTGATGTCCTTGTTACCGTAACAGCCCAGAGTCCACTCGCCGTGGTTGTCTGTCATGATGATCACAACGTTGGGACGCGCCTGTTCTGCCGCCACTAGTAGATCTGTGAAACTGAAATTCAGTAACAGCATCAGACTAAAACAGCAGGCAACAGAATATAACCGGCACATGATGGCAATCCTCCAGGATATCAATCAAATAGAACAAGGTTGATATCAAGCATGAATCATCGCCATCCGCTTTTCAAGCGGTACTCTTCTCACAGCTGCGTTTTTAGTGAAAAACGGAACACAGTCTAATAATGCGGGGGTTTGTCCTGCACCGGATCCGGTCCCTCGTCTTCTGCTTCCAGAGCTCCCAGACGCGAGTCCAGACGTTTCAGAGTCTTGCTCAATGAATCCACGCTGGTATTCTGCTGCAGCACCGCTTCGTTCAACTGTTCAACATCGTGCTGGAGGTGCATCAATATTGATTCCACCTGAGTCAAACGTGCGACCAGTTCTTCCAGACAGGAAGCCTTCTCAGTCATGGTGAAAATCGCCTTTCAGGGAAGCTGCTTTTCCTATACAGTTTGAGAGTTAAAATACCACCTGGATTTTATTGCCTCGCGTTCGACTTTGAAACAACCTGACAGGTCCGATTCCCCATGAATCCACGATTTCGGTCTTCCCTGCTGTTACTCGCATGTACTTCCGTCATTTTCTGCGGGCAAACTCTCCCATCGGAGGCTGCGGAAAATCGCTTCCAGGTGCGTTTCCTGAAATCAATTCATCCGCAGCCTTTCACGGGCCGTGTTTATCTGATTTTCACCCGATCCGGTCGTGAGCCGCGGCTGGGCCCTTCGTGGTTTCAGCCGGAATCCTTCATTGCCCGTGATGTGACCAACTGGCAGCCAGGCGAAGTTCTCGACTTCCATCCCGAAACCGCGGATTTGCTCTCCTATCCGGATCCACTCGCGGAAATGAACCTGGCCGGGTATCGCGTACAGGCAGTCGCACGGTTTAACCCGACGGATCCCAAAATCGGTACGGCACCGGGCAATGGTTTCAGCCAGGTCATTCAGCTGACCGGCGCTTCCCCTGCACTCAATCCCCCACTCATCATTGATCAACTGGTACCGGAAAAACCGTTTACGGAAACAGCGTGGATCAAGTACTTCCGGATGCGCTCACCATTACTCTCCAAGTTTCATGGTCAGGATACAGGTTTCGAAGCCAGTGTGATTCTGCCACAAAGTTATTATCAGCAACCCAGGCGCACCTATCCGGTCATCTATTCCATTCCCGGCTTTGGCGGCGATCATCAGCGCAGCCTGCCACAGGCACCGATTGCCGAACAGAATGCAGGGGGCGTCGAATTTATCCGTGTGCATCTCAACCCGCAATGTCGCTGGGGACATCATGTCTTTGCCGATTCGGCCAACAATGGACCTGTAGGAAAAGCCTTCACCACGGAATTCTTACCCGAACTGGAAAAAGCATTTCGTGCCATTCCCCATTCGCGGGCCCGCTTTTTAACGGGACACTCTTCCGGGGGCTGGTCCTCTCTCTGGCTGCAGGTCACGTACCCCACCCTCTTTGGCGGCACCTGGAGTACTGCCCCTGATCCGGTTGACTTTCGCGACTTCCAGCAGATCAACATCTACGAACCGGGGAACAATGTCTATCGTGATAAAAACAACCAGCCCCGCCCGATTGCCCGCAGAGGAGGCCAGCCCATTCTCTGGTTTGAACCCTTCGCAAAAATGGAACAGGTGCTGGGGCCGGGCGGACAACTTCGTAGTTTTGAAGCAGTTTTCAGTCCTCGCGGAGCAGATGGTGAACCACTCAAACTCTATGATCGGGAAACCGGAGCGATCAACGCGCAAGTGGCAGAAGCCTGGCAAGCCTATGATATTCGTCTGATTCTGGAATCAAACTGGAAACAGCTGGCGCCGGAACTCGCGGGAAAAATTCATGTCTTTATGGGAGAGCAGGATACCTTCTACCTGAATGGCGCTACCCGGTTGCTCAAACAGGCTCTGGAACAACTCGATGCGGACGCTGTCGTGGAAATTCACCAGGGCAGAGACCATTCGAATCTGTTAACCCGTGATCTGATGCTGCGCATCCGCGCGGAAATGGTTCAGGCTTTTCTCAAGTATCAGGCGGAAATCCAGCCGGCAGAATAACATCGCTTCAGCGGAAGGAACTCCTTTTAACTGCCGATGTAGCGGGCATAGATGGTCTTGGCGACCGAGGGATCATCGGTGCCCTTGATGATGGCCCTGCCATCACGGAACAGGCTGATTTCGTAATCGGGGTTTTTCAGATTCAGCCGCAGCAGGTAAGGGTTCACATCCACGCTGCCCGAGTTCTGAAGTTTGACAGCCAGCTCTTCAAACACAATTTTCCCTTTGTCCGCAGGAGAAACCTGGACGGCATTGCGTCCGCAAAGTCGCGTGGTACGGGAACCCTGTTCTCCATTCAGCCAGATCCGTTCTCCCTGGTGGCAGGCTTTGCAGCCACTTTTCTCCCGCAGTTCGGCGACGCTCATCTGCCGTAACGTTCCTTCCCAGACATCCACCACCGTCAACACGGGTTTGATCTGCTCCACCTGACCGGAAAGCAGCTTGATGGCATCGACGGCTTCCAGCGAGGCAATCACATTGACGGTCGGACCCAGAATTCCTGCGGTATCACAGGTCTCGGTACTGCCTGGTTCAGGCGCAGAATCAATCAGGCACCGCAGACACGCCGTCTTGCCGGGCAGGATGGTCATTGTCTGGCCGGTACTGCCGATGCAGCCACAGTAAATCCAGGGAATGCCCAGCTCCAGCGAGACATCATTGATCAGGTAACGGACTTCAAAATTATCCGTTCCATCCAGCATCAGATCGACATTTTCTGCCAATCCCAGAATGTTGGTATGATCGATGTCCTCCACCACCGCTTCAATTTGTACTTCGCTGTTGATTTTTTTGAGCTTTTCAACAGCCGCGATTGCTTTGGGAAGTTTTGCGGCGACGTCGCTTTCATCAAACAGCACCTGTCGCTGCAGATTACTGATTTCGACGAAATCCCGGTCCACGATTTTCAGATGACCGACGCCCGCTCTGACCAGCGTTTCTGCCAGCACGGTCCCCAGCGCGCCACAACCACATAACAGCACACTGCTCTGCATTAATCGTGTCTGGCCTGCTTCACCGAGTTCTGAAAAAAGCACCTGTCGACTGTAACGTTCTAATTCGGGTTTCATTGCCTGTCTGTCCATCTGGTTCGTGTGAATCTGGTTCACCACTATTTTAGCAGGCCGACAGACGGAATACAGGTATCCGGACTCAGATCGAACAAGAACCCGTGCAGGCAGCAAAAAAGGCCTCGCCGCTCCCCGCAGCAAGACCTTTATCAGTTTCAGGAATCCCGTTCCGATTCAGTCCAGGCTGATTTCCTGCAGGACTGAGACAAACTGTGGCTTGATCAGCCGATGCGTCGTATCAGTCCAGCCTTCGGAACTGACTTTCAACGTGATCTTCGGCTTGATCCAGGTCGCCACCTGGCTTGTTTTGACAAAGGGCTTTTTCTGTTTCAATTGGGGCAGACGATTCTGCCATTCCAGTCGAATCTCTTCGGGAAGCTCGCTGCCTCGGATATAACCGGCATACACCAGCTGCTTATTGTAAGACGAAGCGATCAGTACGGCATCAATGGTTCCATTGGGCAATGCCGAGTAACCCACCAGCAGGCAATCAAATTCCATTCTCGGAGCGGTCACGGGTTCTGCTACAGGCTCGGGCTTAGGTTCTTCCTGGGGTGCCGCTACGGCGGCCGCAGCAGCAGCTTTGGCGGCGGCTGCTTTTTTCGCTGCTGCTGCTGACTTTTCTTCTTCCGTTCCCCCGGCGAAGTCATTTAACGCGTCTTCCATATTGTTCGCGCCATCTTCGCCCTCTGCAGATTTGGCCTGATCAACGACGGAAGCCAGCAGATTCACGTTTGCTGTTTTTTTGACGCCCCAGTCTTTGAACAGGGAATTAAATTCGAATCCGCCGACGATCGCGAATGCACCGACGACCAGGGTCAACCCCCAGACTGCCAGATCCAGTTTCCAGACCCCTTTGGGAAAACGGTGTATCGCGGGTCGCCAGATTTTGAACGGTGTCATCACGATACTCAGGATGCTGAAATCCGCCGAGCGGGAAACCGCATTTAAATAAGCGATAAAGTGACCAATTAAAAACATCATCAGACCGACGGTCGCCTGTGTGATCGTCCAGAGACAGAGCTGTCCCGGATCTTCGCAGTAGAAGCGTCCGCCGATACTCAAACCGATGGCAGCGATTGTCCCTGCTCCTGCCACCCAGCCCCAGGCGGGAATCAATTCCCAGATATTCTCAGGCTGTGGTGCTGGTTGCAAAGACTGCCCCTGCACATCGGATTGACCGACGCATTTCCCCAGCTTGGGGTAGTAACCGCATTGGGGACACCACGAAGAGAGTCCCCAGGGTTCAAAGGTGCCACATTCGGAGCAGGTCGGCTGCGTCTGTGACTGTGACTGCTGGAACTGTTGCAGAAGCTGGTCTGTATCTTGTCTTGTATCTGGCATGGCTCAATGACTTTTTGAAGCAGGCGGAGTATGGAGTACGTAGATCAGCACAATTTGTGCGCGACTCCGAACCTTAGCTTACAAAACATCACATCAACACATTTTGAATTCAATAAAACATGGCAGAGGAATGAAAAACTGCACACCCGACTCCAGACAATCCCTGCAACCCCTACAGGCAGACTGATAACGGAACGTAAAAAAATAAGCCGACGCACTTGAATGTACGTCGGCTTAATATTCGCATTGGATCGATCAATCAATCGACCGGGTCAGATCAGTTGACCTTGAGCAGTTCGATATCGAAGATCAGGACTTCGTTGGGTCCGATGTCCGGTCCTGAACCACGCTCTCCGTAGGCCAGATCGCTGGGAATAAACAGCTGCCATTTATCCCCTTCTTTCATCAGCTGCAGGGCTTCTGTCCAGCCACTGATGACACCACTGACGGGGAAAGTCGCTGGCTGATTTCGTTTGTAAGAGCTGTCGAATTCGGTGCCATCGATCAGAGTACCACGATAATGAGTGGTGACGCTGTCTTTTTCGGTGGGAGTTTTTCCCTTACCTGACTTGATGACCTTATACTGCAGACCGCTCTTGGTGGTCTTCACACCTTCTTTTTTGGCATTGGCTTCCAGAAACTTTTTGCCCTTGGTCACGTTTTCAGCCTGGGCCTTTTTCATCTTGGCTTCCTGCTGATCACGCAGTTCTTTCTGGAAGGCTAACAGAGTATCGCGGATTTCTTCCTCTGTCATCTGGGGTTTCTGCTTGGTCATCGCATCCACAATGCCCTTCGCCAGAATTTGAGGATCCAGTTCCAGCTGATCACGCATCAGGTTCTGTCCCAGGTTAAAGCCAATTCCGTAACTGACTTTCTGCTTCTGGTCTTTGAGCGCTGATTTACCGGAATCTGCTTTTTCGTTTTGTGCATTCGCGGAGGCAGAGAAACCCAGGAAAGCGACACTTAAACAGGCAGCGAGATGCCATTTAGACATAAGAAAAACCTTTCGGTGAACAATAAAAACAAGTTTAACGGGAGAGACCATACGAGTCGGCGAGATTCGGCTGGCTGAGTTCGCCCCCGAATTAGCGGGTGATGTATTGCATGGCGTCCTCTTGCGCAGAGGATCTTTGACAATATCAAAGTCTCGATTATATGAGAGTCTCAAGGGAAGTGTCTACAATAAAGCCCCCTTCTCCTTAAAAACAGGGGTTTCTCCTGCTGCTCTCCCGGTAAAACTCACCAGCGGGCTCAGCCGACCACTTTCTGAAAACGGGTGACCGCTTCGTTGATATTATCTCTGGTGTTGAAAGCACTTAACCGGAAATAGCCTTCCCCGGAAGCACCAAAACCACTGCCGGGAGTCCCCACCAGGTGCGCTTTCTGCAGCAGTTCGTCGAAAAATTGCCAGCTGGTTGATTCGCCGGGAGTTTTCAACCAGACATAGGGAGCATTCACGCCGCCATAGACAGAGATTCCCACCGATTCCAGACCCTCACGTAACAGGCGTGCATTTTCCAGGTAGAAGGAAATCAGCCCCTGGATCTGCTGTTTACCCTGTTCCGAATAAACGGCTTCTGCGCCTTTCTGGATGATATAGGAAACGCCGTTGAATTTCGTGCAATGACGGCGGTTCCAGAGTGGGTGAATTTCAGCCGGCTCTCCCTTGGAAGTGGTTCCCTTCAGTTGCTTTGGAACGACAGTGAAAGCACAACGGGTTCCGGTGAAACCGGCGTTTTTGCTGAAGCTGCGAAATTCGATTGCCACATCTTTCGCACCTTCGATTTCATAGATGGAGTGCGGAATCTCCGGATCCGTAATGAATGCTTCGTAAGCCGCATCAAACAGAATGATGGAACCATTGGCCCGGGCATAATCAACCCACTGCTTCAACGTTTCTTTTGTCGCCACGGTTCCCGTGGGATTATTGGGATAACACAGATAAATCAAATCGACCGGTGATTCGGGCAGGGGAGCCACAAAATTGTTTTCGGCTGTCACCGGGAGATAGGTCAGTCCCTCGTAGCGGCCACTTTCATCAGCTGCTCCTGTGCGACCTGTCATCACGTTCGTATCAACATAGACGGGATAAACCGGATCGGTCACGGCGACTTTGTTATTCGCTCCGAAGATATCCAGAATGTTTCCCGTATCACACTTGGAACCATCTGAGACAAAGATTTCGTCTGCTGAGATATCGACTCCCCGCGACTGGAAATCATTCCGGGCAATGGCTTCCCGCAGAAATCCATAGCCCTGCTCAGGGCCATAGCCGCGAAAGCTGCCTGCTTCACCCATCTCATCGACGGCGGCATGCATGGCCTCACGAATGGCTGTCGGCAGTGGCTCGGTCACATCTCCGATGCCCAGTTTGATGACGGGGGCCTGCGGGTTTTCTTCGCAGAATTTATTGACGCGACGTCCGATTTCCGGAAACAGGTAACCCGCTTTGAGCTTGAGATAGTGATCGTTAATAAAAGCCATTTCATGCCTCGAATCTTGATAAATGCTGAACTTAAGACGGTGTCCCGTTTTACTGTAGCGTCTCCAGGGTCATTTGGACCGAGTATCATCGAAAGTAAGACACTCTGGTTAAATGTGCTGCGCTCGAGTGGGAGTATGACAGCCTGGAATTCGTTTCCATTTCAGACAGCCGTTGTATTTTGAATCTTCACGAATTGCAACCGACGCACACGGGAGAGACCCCTTTTCATTAAAAAGGTTCTCCAGCTACTGCAGCGGAAACGGGCGGGGAGAGGCATTCAGCAGAAACTCCTCAGACAGATGCTCGATCTGGGATAAGCCGTTATATTCTCTGATTTTACGCTCACCTGACCAGCGGTCTGCGGCACTTTCATACCGCAGTCTGACTCGTGGTTCTGTTTCATTCTGAGGTTGCCCCTGATCGACTGCTTTGCCGACCGCGATTGCCACACCCAGTTGAAACCGGGCCTGCGGATACAGGGGTGCTCCCAGGTCGGCCAGTGACCAGCGTTCGACGCGCATACGACACCAGCGACTCAGTGGTTGCGGAGCATCCACATAAGGTTGCAGGTCAGGGGGGAGATCCCATTTTGCTTCTTCGTCAATTAGAAATACTACGCGATCATGATGGCTGGCGTATAAACCCCAACTGGGCCAGTGATCGAAATAACCCGTGGGTTCCAGCAGGGGAGCCAGCATTACCAGCCAGATCAGCGTCTGCACGGCTCGTTCCAGGCCGCGATCAGTCGGCGTTGACTGACGATCTTCAACCGGTCTGTCGACAGGCGCCACAGACTTCGGATTCTGAAACCAGGTATGAAACAGAATCAGATCCTGCAGGATGAAATACACGTTCCAGATGAGGACGCCCTGGTAATGATTCAACCCCAGGGGCCCGATGGCGAGCATCAGGGTCAGATGCATGCCGACGGCCGCCCACAGGGCAACTTGTCTTGTGCGGCGGAAGAACAGTCCGAATGTAATCAGGAATTCGCCAAGGGGAAATGAAGCCGCGATCCAGCTCAAAGTCTGTTTCGACCAGTAGGCAGTTGAGATACCGACCGCAGAGAACAGCCCCTCTGCCAGCTGTCGCCCTAAAGTCTGAACAAAGCTGGCATCACATTTGGAGAGTGCCGAATAAAAATAAATGCTGAGGACAAACAGACGAAATAAGGGAATCGCACGAGGCGGTTTAAGCACCGTCAGGATCAGCAGGCCCAGGGCAAACTGATAAGCCCAGGGCTGCAGACGATGTTGATCGAAGACGACTTCCAGCAGAAATGCCAGCAGCAACAGACAGCCACATACCATCTGATAGCGCGGGAAATATTCCCTCTCCGACTTCTTCAGCAGTGACGCGGCCGACAACACCAGGAGACTGACCAGGCTCAGACACATCAGGGCCAGTGAGAACCAGTCGACAGCCGACGGAATCTCACAGACCCAGGCAAAAAGCGGAACCTGTGGGAATAGCGTCTGCGGCGTCCAGAGTTTCCAGGTCAGGCTCAACAGTACCAGCGCGAACAGCGCCATGGTCAACTTGAGAATTCGCAGTTGTAATTTCAGCGGCTCGTGGAACATGGATTGAATCACCGTTTTTGATTCAGATTATACCGCACGTCCAGACGTTTCGCTGCGTACTGATCAATCAACTGTCCGGAATTGCGAAACTTCAGATCAATCCAGCTCTGTGAAGACGGTTCCCTGCGCCGCTTGATCTTCAGCAACCAGCTCGACTGCTGTACCGGGGGAATTTGCCGTTTTGCGCAGAACGGCCATCGCCACGACGGGATATTTACCGAAGGAACTGGCGGCAGAAGTAATCGTGCCAACTTCCTGAGGCGTTTCCTCACCAGCGACCACAACTTTTGTACCAGCAGGAGGAACCCAGGATCCTTCCAGCCCGATCGAGCGAATTTCTTTATTGACGTGTCCTAAAGAGTCGATCCGCGCAATCGGTTCCTGACCGAGATAGCAGCCTTTTTTAAATGAAATCGCCTGTGCATTCCGGCCGGCTTCCTGGGCCAGATTTTCATCGGACAGATCAACGCCATAGATGGGATACTGTGATTCGATCCGGAGTGCATCGAATGCATCATGGCCAGCGGGTACAGCGCCTGCTTCAATCAGGCTGTTCCAGAAATCTGTGATTTTGACATACTGCAGACAGCAGAGATACCCCGGTTGATCAAACCAGTCGACGCGACGCACCGTCAGTCGGGCATCACTGTTGGGCACTCTTAATTGTTGAAACACTTCCAGCGAATCCACGTCGAGATCAAGCTGTTTGAGAATGTCTGTCGCACGCGGCCCTGTCAGATACAGGCTGCCATACTCCTGCGTCCGAACCAAGAGATGGGCGTCTTCCATGATAATATAACGGTCCAGATGTTGAGTAATTTCTTCACTCTGACCGGGTGCCGTATCAATCCAGATCGAATCTCCATGATGAAACGCATTGATCTGCCCCAGGATGCGGCTCTGGACATTTGTCACAAAGGCTTCACATCCCTGATCTGGCTGCAGACCTTTAATATCATTCGTACAAAAATTGTGCAGAAATTTCAGTCGGTCAACACCTGTTAACTCGATCTGCTCTCGATCACTCAAATCAAAGACTGCCGCGGATTCCCGCGCTGCTCGATATTCTTTTTCACGAGAACCGAAATGAGAGGCACGTGGATATAAGTCTTCCGGATGATCAAACACGGCACCGGAAGATTGCTGGTGAACTTGAAACTGACGTAAAGACATTCGTTTTCCAAATGGATCGCTAAATAAGGTAGGGTGTTGGATTTCTCAGCAAAGGCAGGATGATCACATTCCCATAAAAGACATCTTCACTAATAAAATAAGAACGATATTAGTGTACCCGGAGAAAGAAATACTCCCCCCTTTATAAGGTGACTTCATTAGTGATTACAACTTGATTGAAATCAAAAAAAAGCATTTTGTATTCTTACACGTGAGAGATGTGAATTATAACACTATTTTAGAATAAGCGAGTAATTTTCCAAGGTCTGAAAGATGAACTTTCAACAAGATTCGGGGGCTTAAAGAAAATCCTCGGGCTTATGGAAAGTCACTTTCACGATAACCCGCCTCCCCGCACCATTTTTTCAACCAGTTAAAATCAGTTGACCTTTTCAATCTTCAGATCATCCACGTTGAGAATACCTGTTCCGCCATTCAACCCCAGTTGAATGACGGCTTCCCGTGTCTGGGGAGGCACGGTAATGGTTTTCTTTTCCTGGTGCCAGCCACGACTGCCGATCCAGGGCCCCAGATAGGCCTGACCGATATTGCGGCGGATGTCATCATAAAAATGAATGATAAAGCCCGGTTTCTGAAAGGACTGTTTTCCCTGGGCCGTGTTCAGATAACTCAGCTTCAGACTGATTTCCAATGAATCCACATGCGATCCATCAATGGCCATTCCCTGCAGGATCTGTGAAAGCCGTTCGGGAGTCTCGTTTTCGAATTTCAGATAGGAAGTTCCTTCCGGTGCCTGCGAGGTCATCCGGCTTACCCTGCGCTGATAATGCCAGTTATCCACTTTCTGATCGTTGTTGGCATCCACTTCAAAGCCACCATTAATGATTTCCGGCTTGAGCGGATCCGGTTTGACTTCCCGTTTCTCTTCTGAGCGACCTGTCATGGGAACAAAGAGTGTGGGAATCAGACGTTTGTGTTTGAGCTTGCCCTGTTCTTTCTGGAACAGGTGGAAGACCTGCTGATAACGTTCCCCCAGGGGAATCAACAGCATCCCGCCTTCTTTCAACTGATCGATTAAAGGTTGAGGAACTTTTTCCGGCGAACAGGTCACAATGATTTTGTCAAACGGCGCTTGTTCCGGCCAGCCCAGATAGCCGTCACCAATTCGAGTGTGCACATTGTCGTAATCCAGTTTTTTCAAACGAGTGGCGGCCTGCTTCCCCAGTCCTTCCACGATCTCGATGGTATAAACGTCTTTCACCAGCGCCGAAAGTACGGCTGCCTGATATCCACTGCCGGTTCCAATCTCCAGCACTTTGTCATCTGGTTGCGGATCGATGGTTTCCGTCATATAAGCGACGACATAAGGTGGCGAAATGGTCTGCTTATAGCCAATCGGTAATGCCAGATCCTGATAGGCCAGGTGTTTCAGGTTGGGACTGACAAACTCATGCCGGGGAACCTGCCGCATCGAGGAGAGGACGCGAGGATTCTTGATCCCTTCTCCCTCGATATAACGGGTCACCATGTCATTGCGCTGATTTCGAAAATAAGCACTGCCTTGTGAAAAAGCCGTGGCAGGAGTCACAATAAATGAGGAACCGGCGATCACGCACGCGGTCAGAAATAAAAGCTGCCTCATGAGAAACCTCGATGCAGTCTGTGATGGAATAATGGATCGATTTGAACAGGAATCAACAGGAATTATAGCACTTTGAGGGGACTTACGTTAATGGCGATTTCCGGTTATCAATCCGGTTTCAGCAGATTGGAGCCGGATTCTTCAATTCCTATCCCCATAGATCGATGAATACGCTATGATCCGGGTCTAACAGGATTTAGGAAAATTATTTCAGCGGATGGATTCCAGTCAGATGCAAGAGTTTCGTATTGTATTCGCCATGAGCCTGGTATTGTGTGTCTTTTCTCTGGAGGGCTGTGGTGACTCCACTCCTGCTGAGAGTCCACCACCGGTCCCGGCTGAAAATAAGCAACCGGAATCGCAGCCTGAAAAAACCGTGCAGACGGAGCAGGCGACCGTTGAGCCCGTCGATCCCCAGGCAGAAGTCAAAGCCGTTTTTGAAACACTGTTATCGATTCGCGCGGAACCGGACCCTGATGAATGGATGCAGGCTGATAAAAAGCTGAGCGCATTTGGCAAGTCAGCCGTCCCGACGTTAAAAGAAGTCATGTCTCATCCCGACCCGGGTGCCCGGGAACTTGCCAGCATGTATCTGGCCAGCCTGGGGCCGGAAGCCAAAGAAGCGGCTCCCGTTCTCGAGACAGCGCTGCAGGATCAATCACCGTTTACGCAGGTCAACGCGGCTTCCACACTCACGCATTTTCCAGAATATCGCGAGAAGGCCATTCCCGTATTAATCAGTCTGGCAGAACACCCCGACTCGAATACGCGGCTCACCGCCATTTATGCGCTGGGTAATCTGGATTCCCAGTCAGCTGAGCAGTTGAACGCCATCAAAGCGGCCCTCAATGATTCTGACACGGATGTTCAATTAGCGGCGATCAAAGTACTCGGCCAGATGGGGGAACCTGCCAGACAATCTCTCACGGAATTGCAGACGCTCATCGATGATACCGATACGAGTGAGACTCTGCGCGAAGCGGCGCTCTCTTCAAAATCTCAAATCGAGCAGAGTCAGAAAAAATAATTCGCTCCTGCCAGCGTCGCGGGACTGCTCTTTCAGCCTGCCGGTAAGGCTCATTCCATTCAGGCTATAACGATATTGCCGATTGAGAGACCGTTCTCACTGCACGCGCATTCCGAAATATATCGGAGAACCGCAATTTCCCAAGTTCTTGCCCAATTCTGTTTGACTAACAAATTGCGTGAACTACTTTTACTGGCAGAGAGGGGCAACTGACCCGCTCAACGAACACAAACAACGATTTCCTCCGCTTCTTTTTGGAGCGAGGATCTACAGCGCGGCAAGGAAAGCTGGGAGCTTTGAGGGGACCTTGCCGCGCTTTTTTTGTCTTGAAACCATCTGACTTGATGGTGCTGGAACTCAGATCACGTGTGATGCTTCTGATTCCGTCAATCGCATGATAACAGATCAGCACCCTCAAGCGGTATTATTTTGGAAGAGCTCATGGCAACCAGAAAACGATGGTTGCAGCGATCCCGCCGCACCGGATTTACTCTGCTTGAATCTCTGGTCTCTGTGACGATCACAGCGATTGCCGGGACCGCTCTGTTCTCAGCCATTGGCGCTTCGCTGGGCACCAGTTATTCGGCCATGAATCACAATATCGCAACCGGTCTCGCTGACCAGATGCTGGACGAACTTGCTGCGGTCCGATTTCCGGTTACCAGTGATACCAGGCCCGGGTTTCAAAGTTCCCGCGAATACTTTGATGATCTTGATGACTATGACAACTGGTCCTCAACACCGCCCGAAAACAAACAGGGATATTCGCTGGGCAGGGAACCACTCACGATTCTGGAAAGATACCCGATCTCCCGTCCCGCCATGCTGAGTCCTGATTCCGATTTCCTGAACCGGCTGACCCGCGAAGTTACCGTAGAACGAATCCAACCCGCCAGCGATGGGAGCTGGGAAGTAACTCAGACCCACACCAGTTATCGCCGGGTCACTGTCACCATCAAACTGGTTATGAATGCAAACTCACCAGCGCAGGTAATAACGGAGGCAACAAGAATATTCAGTTATGTTCCACTTTCACCCTGATCACCTGAAGGCTGCATCGCCTGTGTTTTCAGAGGTTCTGTTTGACAAAAAACAGACCGGCGTACGTTGCTGCGCGGTACGAAAAGGGAACTGCCGTCGGGCGTTCACGCTTGTCGAACTGTTGATGTCCATGGCGATCTCTTCCATGCTGATCGTCGCGCTGGCCGGCATTGTCACCGCGACGCAGTCCGCCTGGCAGCATACACGGGGCATCGAAGATTCACAGTCGCAGATCAATGCGACCTTTGATCGCATCAAACTGATGATCTCACAGGCAGGCGTTTATCATATCAGCGGACAACCTCCCCGCGCGGGACTGGCAGTCGTCACCAACTCCTGGAACAGCATTGATATTCCCAACACACTTGTAGTCTGGTCCGGGGGGCGTCAAGGCGGACTCAGCGCGCAGGGAACGATTACCCGGCTGCCTCAACTGAGTGAGATCCTGATCTATACCGTCGACCCGGCTGATGCACATAACCTGATTGAAATCGCATTTCCAGATGCAAATACCACGATCGACTTCAACAGCGCCTCCTTCAATAACACAATCCGTTCTGCCATCAATTCGAGCCAGGCGGAATCAGCGCTGCTGAGCAATCGGGTCAAATGCAGCCAGTATCTCCTCTCCGGAACACCCTGGGGACCTGCCGTTGGCAATGTTTTTTTCAGCCTGGTCAAAACCCCCAGCGATTCCAGTCTGGGCAGCGTCTCTCCGGGAACAGCGGCCTGGATGAATCTTGCCTGGCCACAGGGAACCGCCAGCGCCAGCAGTGGCCTGCGCCAGGTAACCGTGAACTGTGAGGTGCAGTTCGAAACAGCAGAACAGACAGACCTGAATGAAGTCAACTCCACTTCCGCCCTGCCATTTTTTGCATCGGGTACGAGGTACTATGCATACACGCCATAAAGCAGCACGTCTACCAAGCAGGAAGGCGATTGATCAAAATCAATGCCGGCGGTCGGTTGCTGTGCGCGCTTCGCGCGCGGGGATCTCGCTGATCCTGGTGATGTTTGCTTTAAGTATGTCGCTGGTGTTGACCTACTCATTTATCCAGACCCAAAGCGTACTCATCCAGATCAGCGAGAACAGCTCCAGACAGGATCTCGCCAGAAATGCAGCCCGGGCTGGTATCAGGGATGCTTTAAACCGATTGAATTCACTGGCATGGACTGGCGTGAACGATCAGTATCAGCGCGAGTTTCTGTCTGACTCTGATGGAGACTGCACGTACTCGATTTCCTTCGAAACGATCGGCGGATCCATCGGCTCCGTGCTGGAACTCAATGTCCACTCGCTGGGCGCCTGGACTTCAGCCACGAACAGCAACATGCGATCGGAATATCAGATCACCGCAAAAATGCGGCTGGTTCCCAGGCTGACAGGTCGCTCGATTCTGCCTGGCGATTCAGCAACCGCCACGGACCAGATCACAAATCCTGGTGATTACGACCAGATCCGACTATACGCGCTGTTTGCCGAAACCGGCAGCAGTTCACTCATTCTGGATCCCTGCGATCGCATTGATGGCAACATCTGGCTGTATGACAACCTGGTCCTCTACAATGACCCTGCCTGGAGTTCATCTGTCAGGGAGGAATTTCTGGAAGACGTGGGAAATCGGTTTGTAACATTTCCGGCAGGTTCGTCTAACCTCTCAGAAACCACCATTTCTTACCCGCATCCGATTGCAGGATCCGTGACCTATTATGATTACCCTTCCAGCTCAAGCCGAAGTGATTTATCGGACTTGAAACTGCACTGGTCGACATCCAGTAACCGTCTGCGGATTCCCAGTACCAATTTTTCTGCATACTCCAGCTATCGCCTGTATGAGGGAGGACCACTCTACCAGGCCGTTTCGCTGAATTCGTCTTTATATAATGTGACATTGAAGCCGACACCCGATAACCCGCTGGGCATTTTCTACCGGAGTGGCAGCCTCAATGTTTACGACAACGTCGTGATTCAGGGAACACTGGTCGCGACGTCAAAAATAACGTTCCATGGCAAAGGCATCCACGTTACCGCATTCAACTGGAAAGGCTCTGACGGCGGACCACTGGTGCACAGTGCCGATCTCTGGCCGAGACTGCCATCCGTGGTGGCAGGTAATGTGGAATTTATTCGTGAAACACAGACCACCCTCGAAGGAGCCGTCGTCTGTCAGGGTAACGTGGTCGGAGCCGGCGGTTCTGTGGATTACCCGAATGTCTCCAACATCACATACACGGGCACGGCCACCGCAGTTTCTGTGGAACAGCCTTCCAGCATCGTCACACTTCGGGAATACCGGCTACTCGATCTGATCTCGGCGAATGGAAAATATGCGATCTGGCTGGAAACCACGGGAACCGGACAAACCGGCGCGACCGGATCCTGGTATCCGATCACCGGAGTCGACAATGCACGCCAGCAGGTGACCGTGCGCGGCGAGATCGATATCGCCTCACCCACCGGCTATCAGATCAAACGACACAAGCAGGAATTGACACAGATTCGTGGTCCCATTTGCGCTGAAACATTCGATTTTAATCGACTCGATGAATGGGTGCTTTCCAGTTCGTCCTGGTATGACCGTAAAAACAGGTGGGATTATGAAAACGACCTGCGACGTTATTTTGGTTACTCCGAACTCGGATTCAGTGAGTGGCTGGAGAGCCCTTACAACTTTCCCGGCTGGGGGTCGTACTACCAGACCTACGGGCTCAACCTGGAACCGACACTGCATATCCAGCATTTGAAAGATCAGGCCTATCGCTGGGAACCACCGTTATTTCAACCATTTGATGGCAGTAATACAAACCCGGAGTTGTCCGGCTATCGCTGGTCACTGATCGACTGGAAAGAAACTCAATAATTCTGTTAGTGAAATCTGATGCAACACTTTAATCGAAATCATCGGCGGAGCGGCTGGTATTCCTGGAAACGCAGGAGACCCACGGCAAACCTGCGCGCCAACAGAGATGGTTTCACCCTGGTCGAACTGATGATTGTCGTGCTGCTGCTTTCCATTCTGGCAACCGTGTCTCTGATCGCAACTGACAGCAGCGGTTCGCTGGCCCTTGATGCCACCGCACGCATGCTGGCAGCCGATTTGCACCTGGCCCGGAATCATGCCATCAAATTCAACACCGAATACACGGTCGAATTCGATCTGAACGCACAAACTTATGAAATAAAGCACACCGGATCGGGAGATTTACCAGTTCCCAAAAACAACCTGGCCGGATCTGCCGCCGATTCTGACCGCTACCTCAAACAGATCCAGATCGATTCCCTGAATCTGCCCGGGCAGGCGGTGCTCAGACAAATTAACTTGAAAACATCCACTTCCGCGGTCACCGATCTGACCTTCGGCCCGATGGGCGGGACAGGTCCTGTTCGCAATGAAGATACCGTTCTGATGCTAACCACACAAAAAAATGGAAATACGTTTTATATTCTGATCACCGTTTCCTGGGTTACAGGCCAGGCATGGGTTGATGAGATTCAGACTTTATAACACCGACGAGACATTCCCTGAACACGAAACAGAAATCATGATCTCCATTAAACAATCAAAATACAGCCCCATCGGTTTACAGCTGGGACCGAATTCCGCAACCCTCGTGCAACTGACCGGACCGCGCAATAATCGCGTCGTGCATGCGATTGCGCAGGAACAGTTTGACTTCGACGATAAACTGACACTCGACGAACGTGATGCGAAAACCGCGGCCGAACTCCGCCGCATTCTTTCTGATCACCATTTTAAAGGTCGTCGGGTCATCAGCTGTCTGGGATCACAGGAACTGTTCATCCAGAATATTCGATTACCACAGCTGCCGGCAGAAGAACTCACCAAAGTCGTTGCCTGGGAAGCAGATGAAAGACTGCCTTATCCGGTGGCCGACGCGGAAATACGTCATCTGCCCGCAGGTCAGGTCAAACTGGAAGCCAATACGAAACAGGAAGTGATCCTTATGGCCTGCCACAATGGAATCCTGGAGCGTCATCTGAATCTGTTGGAGCAGGCCGGCTTAAACGCGGTTGCCATTGATGTGGAACCTTCGGCCACGCTGCGATGTTTTCATGATGGTGCCCGGGGAGCACATTCCAACTCTGCCAACTGCTACCTGAATTTTGGCGAAGCGGCCACTACGGTTATTTTTGCAGATCAGCAGAATATGCTGTTTCTGAAATATATCATGCAGGGCAGTAATCACCTCGATCGCGCTGTTGCTGATAACCTGGATCTGCCTCTCTCGGAAGCAATTCGCATGCGAAATATTGTCACCAATTCCACTTCGCTGGATGCCAGTGATGAATTACACCGCTCTGTGATTGATTCCATTCGCTCGCTGCTGGAATCGATCAGCACCGAAATTGAAAACTGTCTGCGGTACTACAAAGTGACCTTCCGTGGAAAAAAGCTGAATCAGTTGATCGTCACAGGCAATGAATGCAGTCCCTGGCTGATCGACTTCCTTTCAGAACGATTGAATACCGATTGCGAAATGGGCAATCCCTTTGAAAGCCTGAAACGCTGGCCCACTTCCACATCCATTCTGGAACGACCCGGCAGATGGACCACAGCCTTAGGCCTGGCCATGAAAGAGAAAACCATTTAGAGACCAAAGCAGAACAATACAACAGACATCCAGATTAAATCACTCGGATGCGACATCCCACCATCCGAAAAGAACCCGTTAAGGGCGAGAATATGATACCCGAAATCGATTTTTTACCAGCCAGTTATCGCGAGGTCAGAAGGCGGCATCGAAACCGCATCTGGCGCAGAACGATTGTCATGGTCTTTCTGACTCTGGTCACCTTGAGTACCGTGCGCCAGCGCGAAATTCAACATCAGCTTCAGACGAAAAAAGAAGCTTTGGAAAAACGTGCGCAGTTGATGAATGAACAACTCGAAGATCCAACTCAAATCATGCAGCAGATTCAACAGGCGGAAATTCGCGCAGACCTGCTGGCGGGCCTGCTACTCGACGAATCACCGGCACAGGTGCTGAATATGATCAGTCACGCCTTACCCGAATACGTTTCGCTGAACGAATTCCAGTTCACATTTGAAAAAACCATCGTCAAAGTAGAGGCACGCCCTAAAAAAAGCCCCTCGCAAAAAGAGGAAACCGAACTGCCGGAACTGGTCGACCTGAAACAGCTGCAGACGCTGCACACCCGGCAAAACCTGGTGGTCACTCTGCAGGGAATTTCACCCGATCACCTCTCTATCTCTCGCTACATGTCAAACCTGGATCAGATGGGCGTCTTCAGGGAAATCGACCTGGTTCAATCGAATGAAACCCTGTTCGAAGGACAACCCCTGCGGGTGTTTCGACTCCGAATCGTTGTGAATGCTCCTGGCATGTATGTACCTCAAATTGATTCGCATTATACCGCCGGGCTCGATCGCTGGATCACGGCAGGAGGCTTATTCCATGAATGATAAATTACGTCGTGACAGCTTAGTCACCATCATCGGGCTTTCCATCGTTGTCGCTCTGTTTACTTTTGTCGTTTATTTACCCGGCTTGAAAAGTAAGCAGCAGTTGAACCAGGAAATCGAAACGTATCATCAGAAAATTTCTGCCATTCCAGACAAAGTGAAACAACTGGAGGATTTGCATACGCAACTGGATCAGCGTATCGCCTTTATCGATCGGCTCCGTCAGAGAATTCCCGCCGGTAAAGACTCACATCAGGTTCTGCAACGTATCGCATTGCTGGCAAAAACGGCTTCGCTCACCGTCTCAGAACTGAATCCAGGCGAGCTGGAAGAACATGCCACGTATTTCAGGCAACCCTTTCAATTAAGTATCACGGGTTCCTATTCGGGGCTCCTGCAGTTTTTGAACGATCTGGACAAGGAACAGCGCCTGTTTACCATCAACCAGGTCTCTGTCACTCAGCAAGACGGGGGTTCTGCGGGACTTATCAAGGGAAACATCAACCTGTCGGTTTACGCATTACACGAAAATCAGAGGGATTATTCTGATTTTTCCGAAAATAGGGTTAGTAAGACGTTTCTTTCGGCCGATAAGAGATAAGGGTGCACTCTGATTCAAGTTGCTCTCAGACTGTTCCTCGTGAAAAAACAGTTTAGACCAGTTGATGTAACTTGTGGTCTTTCCGGGATTTAAAGTGGTGATTCACGCGTGAAAACTTTCAGTGAACAACTTATACACGATTTAAAAGTGAGCTGGCAGAAGACGCTTGTATTGAGTCTGCTGCTGGTGGTGGGGATGTATTTCTGGATCCCTCCGCTTTATCGTGCCATTCGAGGGAGCTCGAGTGCGGCAGTTGCTTCAGCCAAAACAGCCGCGAAAGAAATTCCTCCGCGCCCTCCCGTGAAAACAGAAATGAGTTTTGCCCAGAGCGAAACGGTAGAGGATGCACGTCATTCCTGGGAGAAATTTGATTCGTTAATGCAGACGGATCCGCTCGTACAGTCGGTTCAGATGGGAGCGATTCAGAAAAATCCGTTTGAGGTCAACCGCGATCAGTTTTCGCCTCCCATTCTGTTTGCTGAAGAATCCACGGGACCCCTTGAGGATGCAGAGAAAAACAAACCGGAACCAGCGCCGGTACTGCCCGAAGATCTGGTATTGAAAACCACGATCATCGGAAAGACTCGTAGAGCCGCAATTATCAATAATAAATTGTACTACGAAGGCAAATCCTTTGAGCATAACGAGTCGACTTACATTCTGGAGCAGGTCGCTGCACGAAATGTAATTTTGAGCCAGGGTACTTACAGGTTTGAATTAAAAATTCAAAATGACCCTTCCGCCTTTATTAAATATGAACAATAACAGTTCGCATCACTGGCTGCTTTAGACTGATTCGAACGATCATGGATGATGGTCGAAACATGAACAGACAATTTTTTCTACCGGCTTTCTGGGCGACTTTAACAGGGCTGTCACTGCTGCTGATTGCTGCCATGACAAATGTCACAACGCCTCAGTCTCTGTTTATTGCGCCGCAACACTCTGTAAATTCACCACAGAATGTTTCTGAGAACAGGCCCACTGACCCGCCATCGACAGCCGTTTCCGTCCAGCCTGAAACCACCATTACGACAGTCTCTCCCAGTCCTGCTGTACCCAAGCAGAGTCTCACTCAAACTGCAGAATCACACCCACACGTCGAACCGGCAGTCCTGCCGGCGAAAACAGAAACCAGGACTGTTTCGCTTACAAAACAACCTGAAAAACAACCCGCGCGTTCACGACTGCTGGTCGAACCCGGTATCGAAATTTCCTCGATCCCGGACAGCAGTCTCGCAGCGCGCTCCATCAAATTCAACATCGCCAGCGATGACGAACTGGCTGACGCGCGACCGGCTCCCTCAAAAATGGAACTCCGTCTGGCCAGTCTGACAAAGCAGGTCGATCGGCTGACCAACCTGCAGCTGCAGTCACAACAGCAGTCCAACATGGAACTGGCTCAGAATACGGATCGCCTCGAAGAGGCTACGAAACTGCTGCAACAGATGCAGCAGATGAATCAGCTGCGGGATCTGGAACGTAAACTGGACGGCATGCAAAGCAAAGATCCGGGCGCTCCCGCAGAAAAGAAAGCGGAAACGCCCGTCATCGAAGCTCCTGCAGCAGAACCTGCCGACTCGACTAAGAAAAAACCGCTGCTGAAAATCAGCCCCAATCATGATCAAGGCGAAACATTCTCACTTCAGATTCAGGATGCCGAAATCATGCAGGTCCTGGATATGCTGGGAGAACTTTCCGGAATGAATATCCTGACCGGGCAGGGCGTTACAGGCACGATTTCAGCCAACCTGAAAAATGTCACCCCGGCTCAGGCGCTGGATGCCATTCTGCGTTCTCGTGATTTAGCCTTTGAAAAAGAGGGAGAATTCGTATATGTGATGACCCAGGCACAGCTGGAGCAGAAAAAGAAATCCAGCCGCAAAGTCGTCACCAAGCTTTACAGCCCCTTTTATATCAGTGCGAAAGAATTACAGAATCTGATCACGCCGATCCTGACGGAAAATATCGGCATCGTTTCATTGACGTCGCCCAGTGAGGTCGGCATCGCACCGGATCCCACCAGCGCAGGTGGCGACTCCTATGCCCAGACAGACTCGATTCTTGTACGCGATTATCCGGAAATTCTGGAAGAGGTCGATCGTCTGCTGGAAAAGATGGATATTCCTCCGATGCAGGTGGTGATCGAAGCGATGATTCTCAGCGTCACCCTGAACGACGATATGAAATTCGGCGTGAATTTTGCCATGCTGGGCGACAGCAACAAAAGTCTGCTCGTCGATGGAAACGGAAATACGCTCAATAATTCCAGCGGGTTTCCCGGCTCGGGTTCTACGTCAATCGTACCACCTACCGGACAGTTTATTGCTGATCTGGCAGGCCTGAAATACGGCTTCCTGCACGGAGATATCAGCGGTTTTATTGAAGCGCTGGAGGATGTGACGGAGACCAATCTGATCGCGTCACCACAACTGCGGGCATTAAATAAACAGAAAGCCGAGCTGATTATTGGTGACCGTACGAGTTATTCCACAGTCACCCAAAACGGGAACACATCCATTCAGAACGTCAACTTTCTGGACTCGGGGATTGTATTAAACCTGCGGCCATTTATTACTCCCGATGGTCAGATCCGCATGGAAGTGCACCCGGAACGCAGCTCTGCCAGGATCAACCCCAGTACCAATCTACCTGACCTGCAAACTACCGAGGTCACAACCAACGTTATGGTCCGCGATGGACATACCGTTGTCATCGGCGGCCTGATCGAGGAACGTGTCTCAAACACTCGGAACCAGGTTCCGTTCCTTGGCGCAATTCCTGTCATCGGCAATGCGTTTCGGCATCAGCGTGAAATCAACACTCGCAACGAATTAATCGTGTTAATCACACCGCGAATCGTTCGAGAAGAACCCGCGCGGATCGAAGGGGAAATACTGGAACACGAAGGAGCCGAACGCCTCGATAACTTCAAGGAGAGCTTCCTGCCCATCAATCAGGTACGCATCGTGCAGTCACACATTGACCGGGCAAAGAAATACCTGCGAATCGGGAATCTGCCCAAAGCAAAAGAACAGATCAAAATTGCCGTTCGTCTCGACAAAAACAATATCGAAGCCATTCAGCTGAAAAACTACATCGAACAGGCGTTGATCAATCGAAATCGGGAAATGCTCGGGTTACCGCCCGTCTCTGGTCCGGAAGTTCATGCTCCCACTCTGGAAGGAGCCCCCTGAGCATGGTTCGACGTCACTGCAGGCTCTCCCAATATCTTGGAATGATCTGCTGCACAGCGGGGCTGTTGTGTTGTGGCTGTCAGAACGTGCCGGTCTCCAGTCTGGAATTTCTGCCGGAAGTGGGTTCTATCCAGAAAGCGGCAGAACCGCTGGACCAGGAACCTGTTCAAAGCCAGTCCGCTTCGCCTTACAACAGGCAGGCAAACAATCTCGTACAGCAGGCGCTCGAACAATATTCGCAGGGAGAACTGAAACGCGCCAAAGTGCTGCTGGCCTCGGCGCGGGAAATCGATCCCGGACATATCGGCACCTTTGAAATCGAAGCCCAGCTTTCATATGACATGGGAGACCGTGACCAGTTCCTGCAGTCGTTGCGGTCCATTCGGGCAGCCAGTCCTCATGATTCTGAAAAGCAGAGTGCCATCGGAACCTTGTTCTTTCAGGCGGGGCAGACCCAGGAAGGGATCGCCTGTCTGAATCGTGCGATCGAATTAAAACCGCATGACGAAAACTATGCCCTCAAACTGGCCGCCTTTTATGAACAGGCAGGCAGGACGGAGGAAGCTCAAAAAGTCCTGTTGAAAGCACTCCACACGACTCCCGGAAGTCGCCGCTTACCGATTGCCCTGGGGCGGATCTGTGAAGCCAGTCAGCAGTGGAAACAGGCCTGCGTCTATTACACCATGGTCGTCAATCATTTCCCCGACAACCATGTCTGGCGAAAACAGAAGGCACGTTGCCTGTATTATTCGGGTAACTTCACAGCAGCTTTCGATGAGTTCTCCACCTGCCAGAAAAAAGATCCCGAATCGTTGTCACTGGCAGAAATGATTGCGTTTGGCGACGCTGCTTTGCAGATTGGCAACCTGGAAAAAGCACAAACGCTGTTTGATGAAATTTCAGAGAAACATCAGCACCAGTTAATCCATGTAGAAATATTACGCGGATTATGCGCAATAAACCGGGGCCAGAGTACCAGCGCAAAAGACATTATCGCTACAGCCCGTAAAAAATGGCCGACCGACGAGACCCTGCTGGAAGTCGCTGCTTTAATTCCGACAGACCAGCCCTCTGTTCGGTAACCTCGCTATGTGACCGCATTTACACATATTCATGTGCCAATCACATTCTCGATTCCGAAATTGGACAATCGGCAGATTGTAACCTAGATTTAAAAAGTGAGTTACCTCCCTGATGCGCGTGTTGCTATCGGGGAAGTACAACTCGTCTCGGAACTTTTAATGTGAAACACGTTTTTCAGTAGAATCCATTCGACTGAGAAAGAACCGGCTATGAATCTTTCTGGCAAATACTGGTTTCTGATACTGCTCCTGCTGACAGTGAGTTGTGTAGACAACCTGCTGGTCATCAGCCAGACGGTCAACCCGGGCTCTGCTCTGGTAATCGCCTTAACCGCTTCACTGGCGTGCTGGGCCTGGTTGATAAAATGCATCAAAAACGATCAGCAGCAGATCACTGCCTGTCTCAGAAATCCTGATCTCAAGCGCCCCGATTTTCAGCGCAAGAACTTCTATGGAAAAGTTTTCGCAGAAGCGATCCGCAAAATGGAAGACTCCGATTCGGAGTTGACCTCGACCAATCAGGTCAAAACCATGCTCAAAGCCCGGGTGAATTCCCTGCTGAAAAAAGAAGCACTGGTCGAATCGGTCCTCGATAACCTGGAAACCGGCGTTCTGATCTTCGACGCGAAACACGAACTGGAATTTACCAATCAGGCTGCCAGCGCTTTTCTGCTCACCGGAACCGACCAGGACTACGCGAGTTGTGACTCCAGTCTCTCGCTGGGCAAACCCGTCGTTGAAAAAACAGTCATTCCGGCACTGGCAAAACTGCTGGCAAAAACCATCGAACGAAAAGAAGCGACATTTCGCAGACGTACTGAATTCGAATTTACCAGCAACGGTGTCTCTACCCAGTACCGTGCTGTTGCGACAAATCTGAGCGATGAAAATCAGGTCAGCCTGGGAACCGTGGTTGTGGTCGAAAACATCGGCGAAGAAACGGATGAGAAAACACAACATGCAGAATTCGTCTCTTCTGTCGCGCACGAACTGAAAACCCCGATGTCGGGAATCAAAGCTTACATTGAAATGCTGCTCGACGGCGATTGTGAACCGGAGGAAGCAGCAGAGCTTTACGGTTTCATTAACGATCAGATCGATCGCTTGACGCGCCTGGTCAACAGCATGCTGAATCTGGCGCGCATTGAGAGTGGCGTGGTCGAAATTAAAAGACACGACCACGAGTTGAACGACATTCTGAAAACAGCCTCCGATGTGATTTCGCCAACCGCTACGGAAAAGGAGATCAAGTTTACCACCGAATTAAGTGATATGTACCTGCCCGTTCATGTGGACAAAGACATGCTGGGCCAGGCGATTATCAACCTGTTATCGAATGCGGTAAAATATACGCCCCATGGTCATGAAGTGCGACTGCGGAGCCGGATGGAAGATACTTCCGCCGTGATTGAAGTCCGCGATACCGGAATGGGGATTCCGGAGAATTCGCTGCCTCATATCTTCGATCGCTTCTACCGGGTTCCGGAAAATAACCGCTCAGCTGCGGGTACGGGCCTGGGACTGGCACTGGTTCACTTTATCGTGACCAATGTGCACAACGGTTCGATTTCGGTTCAATCCCGGGTCAACGAAGGCACCTGTTTTACTGTGACGATCCCCCTGGGACACAACGAACAGAAACGGAAAAAACAACTGATCCCACCTGTCAATGCCTGAGTAGAATACGCAATTCACATTTCCGCATAAAAAAAGCTGTGAGAAAAGGAGTGAGAAAATGAATCACCTGATTTATATTTGTGATGATGATTCACACATCGTTCGTGCCATCAGCATGAAACTGAGAAAAGCAGGTTTTGATGTGGAATGTTTTCCCGATGGTTTCGCCTGCTGGGAAAAATCCCAGGAACAGGCACCTCACATGATAATCACAGACCTGCAGATGCCTCGCATGAACGGTCTGGAACTGTGTGAGAAAATTCGTCAGTTAGAAACAACCCGATTGATACCAATCACTTTATTGACAGGCAAAGGCTTTGAATTCGACCATGATGAATACATGCAGACCCTGAAAATTACGAACGTAATGGTAAAACCGTTCAGCCCTAAAAAACTGCTGACACAGGTTCAGGAATCACTCAATCTGACCAACGATGTAATTGGTTAAGTCGCTCAAAAAAACATCATTTCCGAAACTCTTATTCCATGCGAAACTATTATACTGCCATCCAGTTCTGGTCATATTCGCTGCTGGTAGTCTGCCTGTGTCCGCTCGCCGTATTCCTCGGTTCCTACATGGCCTGGCCGCTGGGAGTAGCGCCGCTCCTGCTGCTCGCACCACCCACGGTCCTCGCTGCAGTCTCCTCTCCACGGATCTGCTACTGGACGATTACTGCGCTTTCCGTCGGTTCCTGCTTTGCAGAAGTCTTCTTCCGGACGGATATCGTCAAGGGGAATAACAGCTACTCTCTGAGCATGCTGAGCGCTGCCGTTCTGATTGGCCTCGTCTTACTGATCGATCTGTATATGGGTGTCTTAAAAAGAAAACTCTCCCAGATTTACCAGCAGAACGATGAACTGGTTCGTCAACTGTACCAAACCCAGAAAGAAGCGTCCGCAAATCATCTGAACTCGGAAAACGCCGATGAGAAAAAACCGACACAAACTGCAGAATCCAAAGATTCACCCGCCGGCGAACTGGGCGTTAACTATCCGCTACTCCTGCTCACACTGCAGGACATCGGTCGACGTATCTCCACAAATCAATCCAATGAATCCCTGATTCCCACGGTCATCAGTACTGCCAAAGCGTCACTGCAGTGTGAATACTGCCAGGTCTATCTGTGGGACAGTAAATCACGGTCTCTGAAAAATGCGTTGCCTGCCCGTGCCCGGGATCAGCTGAATTATCGTCCCGTTCCTCACAGCGGCGTGGCTGCCTGGGTGATTGAACATCGCCAGATTGTCATGCGGAACGACGCCGAACAGGACTATCGACTCAGACGGATCCTGGAAGAAGATCCGAACATGCCCGATGCCATCGCCCCCCTGACCGTCGGCTCTGATCTGATTGGTCTGCTGGTGATTGATAAAGTGGATGTGGAATCCCCCACCATCGGTCGGCTCCTGTATATTCTTTCCAATATCTATGCACTGGGCATCAAGAATTCCCAGTTGTTTAAACGGATTGAAGAAATGGCCAGCCGCGATGGTCTGACCGGTCTGTTCAACCATGCCACCTTCCAGGAAAAACTGCAAGATCTGGTCAAACAGGCGGATGCCCAGTCAAGTCAGCTCAGTATCATCATGAGCGACATCGACCATTTCAAATCATTCAACGACACTTACGGTCACCAGGCTGGCGACTTTGTATTGAAAGAAGTCGCGCGGATCTGGCAGACCGTCATGCCGGAAAAAACCATTCTCGCCCGCTATGGCGGAGAAGAATTCATCGGCGTCCTGGTGGATCATGAATATTCCCAGGCTCTGCAGATCGCTGAAGATCTGCGCGAAACACTGGAAAACTGTCCGATCCTGTTTGAAGGTCAGCAGTTGCAGGTTACTGCCAGTTTCGGTGTCACCGAATTCAGACATCCGGCAACGACCACGAACGAACTGGTACGGATTGCCGATGAAAATTTATACAAAGCCAAAGAGGGTGGACGAAATCAGGTCATCGGACTCGATCCGAATTCCGCCCGGAAACCCGGTATTTAGATATTAAATCATGCAGATTACAACAGAAATCTTTGGACATGTAATGGTGGCTCATACACCAGACGAACTGACGGATGACACATCCACAGAATTCGTCAACGCGCTGACTGCCGCCATTGATGAGCAACATTATCAGATCGTGCTGCAGATGGATCGCAGCGAAGTCCTGGACAGCGCCGGCCTGGAAGCCCTGCTGGACATTCAGGACCTGGCCCGGGAACAGGGGGGGAACCTCAAGATCAGTGGCCTGGAAGATCCGGGCAAGAAAATTCTGGAAATCACACGGCTGGATCAGAGAATCGATCTGTTCGATTCCGTGATCGACGCCGTCTCCAGTTTTCAATAGAAATTTTGATTAGTTAATTATGAATACCAACTCACTGCTCCAACCGAAAATGCGACTCGGTGATCTGCTCGTCTACAAAGAGTATATCACTCTGGAACAGCTGGAGTCCGCGCTGCACGAGCAGTCACAGGGAGATGGCAGCCAGCTGCTGGGCGAACTGCTGGTCAATAAAGAATATTGTACCGAAGAACAGATTCTGGAATGCCTGGCGCTGGAATATCGGATTCCCTATGTGCAGCTCGACAGCCGCATGTTCGATTCGAAAGTCTTCGATGTTCTGCCCCGCGATTTTGTCGAAAAACATACCGTGCTTCCGCTGTTCAAAGTCAGAAATGTTCTGACCGTCGCTGTTGCGGAGCCGACGAACGTCTTCCTGGTGGATCAACTTCGAGATCTGACCAAAACGGAAATTCAAATCGTTGCGGCAAGTGCCCGCGAGATTCGGAAGATGGTGCAAACCTACATGCCGAATACGAATGTCTTCGTCATCGATGACATTATCGACGATGCGAATGGCACGAATGTCGAGCTGATCGAAGAATCGATCGACGACATCGGCTTTGACGCCGAGTTTGCCGGCCAGAGCCCGATTATCAAACTGGTGAATTACATCATCTACAACGCTGTTCGCGAAGGCGCCAGCGATATTCATATTGAGCCGACCGAACAGCAGTTGCGGGTCCGTTATCGTGTGGATGGCGTGCTGCAGCAGGCGCTGGAACCGCCGGTGCATTTAGCTCCCGCGGTGTCTTCCCGTATCAAAATTATGGCCAGCCTCGACATCAGTGAACGCCGACTTCCCCAGGATGGTCGAATTCACGTCCTGATGGAAGGTCGCCCGATCGACCTGCGTGTCAGTACGTTGCCGATGCCGACCGGCGAAAAAGTGGTGATCCGAATTCTGGATAACCGCAGCGTGAATATTTCACTGGAACAGCTGGGGTTCAGTTCCGAAGTTCTGGAACATTTTACCGAACAGCTCGACAAGCCTAATGGAATTATTCTGGTGACCGGACCCACGGGTAGTGGTAAGAGTACTACACTTTATGCGGCTTTGAATGCCGTCAGTTCGATTGAAAAGAATGTGTGTACGGTCGAAGATCCGATCGAGTACCAGCTCCCGATGATCAATCAGTTTCAGGTCAATGAAAAAATCGGGTTGTCATTTGCTTCGATTCTGCGAAGTCTGCTGCGACAGGATCCCGACGTGATCATGGTCGGCGAAATTCGCGATCAGGAAACCGGCAAAATTGCCATTCAGGCGGCCCTCACAGGCCACCTCGTCTTCAGTACGCTGCACACCAATGACGCCATTTCCGCCGTGACCCGACTGATTAATATGGGCGTTGATGATTACCTCATCGGAGCCGCGTTAAATATGGCGCTGGCCCAGCGATTATGTCGCAAATTATGCCCGAAATGCAAAACACCCTATGAACTGCCTAAAGCCATGCAGCTGGCTGTGGAACGCATCGGCCTGGATGTGGATGAATTTTATCGAGGGAAAGGCTGTAAACGCTGTCGAAATACCGGTTTTTCCGGCCGAATCGGCGTCCATGAAATTCTGACCATCGACGATCCACTGCGGGAAATCATCACCACGAATCCCACCGTGTCCGCAGTCAAGGAATATGCACAGAATCAAGGCATGATTCCGCTACGCTACGATGCACTGCGAAAAGCAAAAGAAGGACTGACCACCATCGAGGAAGCCCTCAAAGTCAGCGATGAAGGCTGGATTCCCCGCAAGTCCGCACTCAAACATTAAACACCGTTTTAATAGCGCGGTGTGAAAAGATAACGAATCTCGAGAAAGAGACTCTTCCATGGAAATGAATGATCTGTTACATGCTGCCGTTGACAGCAATGCGTCTGATATTCTGCTCGCCATTGATGCTGCGCCCATGTTTCGCATTGATGGAGAACTGAGAAAAACTGCGCTTGAGCCCCTCGATCCCGTTACGATCAGCGACCTGTGTGACCAGGTTCTCAATGAACAGCAGAAAGAAATACTCGAACGACAGAAAGATGTCGATTTTGCCATTACCATCCCGCGACTGGGACGTTTCCGGTTCAACATCCATGTCCAGCGAGGTACTTATGCCGCCGCCATTCGCCGGTTTTCAAATGAAGTCTGTACCCTGAGCAGCCTGGATTTACCCCCCGTGGTGGAAGAACTGACACGCTTGAAAACAGGCTTGATCCTGGTGACCGGGCAGACGGGCTCCGGTAAATCGACGACGCTGGCTGCAATGGTCGAAGCCATTAATCAACGGGATGCCAAGCACATTATTACACTGGAAGATCCGATCGAATATCAGTTTCAGCATGGACGATCGCTGATCGAACAGCGCGAAATTGGCGAAGACTGCCCCGGTTTTGCCTCCGGACTGAAGCACGTGCTCCGCCAGGATCCGGATGTCATTCTGATCGGCGAATTGCGGGATCTGGATACGATCCGCGTCGCATTGCAGGCAGCGGAAACCGGGCACCTGGTCCTGTCATCGCTCCATGTTTCCAGCGCTGCGGGAGTCGTGGATCGTCTGGTGGAAGTGTTTCCTCCCGAAGAACAGTCCCAGGTCCGCAGCCATCTTGCCGAGACCCTGCGGGGTGTTATCACACAAAAACTGCTGCCTGCAGCAGGAACAACGGGCCGCGTCCCCGCTCTTGAAATCATGCTTATGAACCGGGCCGTGCAGACCAGCATCAGGGAATCCACTTCGCATCTGATTCCCGGGATCATTTCGACGAGCCGGCGGATGGGAATGCAGACAATGGAACAGGCGCTGAAAGAACTATTACTGAATGGAAAAGTCGATCCGGACATCATTGATGAGCATCTTCAGGAGTTAAAAGGAGAAGCACCGAAAGAATATTCCCAGGGATTACTCGCGTAATCAGGACCCACAAACAAAGGCACCCTCATGCAGTTTACCTACACAGCACGCAACACAAGTGGCCAGAACCAGACCGGTGAGCTGGTTGCTGAATCCCGCGAAGAAGCCGTCGCAAAATTGCGACAGGAAGGCTTATACCTGCTTGCGCTGGATGAATCCGATGCCAGTTCCGCAAATACGACCAGCATCGCGCGGAAAAAAAGGGTCCCGCGTAAGGAAATCATCTATTTCACCAACCAGCTGGCCATCATGGTCGACGCCGGCGTGCCTGTGGCGACTGCCCTGGAAGGAATTTCAAAACAGATCGAAAACCCTGTGCTGGCAGAGATTTTAGCGCATATTCAGAAGAGTGTGGAATCGGGCAGTGACCTGTCGGCTGCCCTGGCCGATTTTCCCAGGCAGTTTGATCGCACTTATGTGAACCTGATCAAAGCCAGCGAAGCCAGTGGAACGATGCCACAAATGCTGAACCGGATCGCCGCCCAGGCAGAAGAAGAACAGGAAACGATCCAGCAGGTCAAAGGCGCCCTGATTTATCCCGCTATCATGCTGGTGATGTGTGTGGGCGTCTGTATTTTTCTGCTGACCTACGTCTTTCCCAAACTGATGCCGATGTTTGCTTCGCGCGGCGCCGCGATTCCGGGTCCGACCAAAGCCATGATTATGGTTTCCACGGCAATGACGACATACTGGTATCTGATCATCCTGTTTCTGGCTGCCTTGGCAGGTGCCTTCTGTTACGTACGAAATCAGGCCTGGGGGAAATCCGCTTTCGACTGGATCTTAATCCGCCTGCCTGTCTTTGGTTCCATGCTGAAGAAGCTGGCCATCAGCCGCAGTATTCGTACGCTGGCGACCACAGTCAATGCCGGGGTTCCCATGCTGGAAGCCATTGAACTCAGTTCCGGTGTGACCGATAACGTGCATTTTAAACAGAGCTGGATGGAAATCAGCGAACTCGTCACAACAGGTAAACAGATTCATGAGGCACTGGAAGGAAAAACGCTGTTTCCTCCGACAATGCAACAAATGATTGCTTCCGGTGAATCCACGGGGCGCCTGGGTATGGTGCTGAATAAATTAAGTGATTACTTCGATCGCGAAGTCAAAATTGCAATTAAATCTGCCACTACACTGATCGAACCGATCATGGTGGTCTGTATGGGTTCCATCATCGGCTTTATTGCACTTTCGATGCTGCTGCCGATCTTCACTTTGAGCACCAGCCACTAAATTACATTTGCAGCACCGAACACCGCCAGCTGCTTAACGACGACGTTTCTTTTTCTTACCGGGAGGCGTTTTATCTGGCTCCGACGCTGGTTTGCTCTCTGTGTTCTGAGTCGTATTTGCCTCTTCCGCAGAAGCCTCACTGTCTGAGGTTTCTGACGGTTTCTCGTCCGTTGGCCCGGTTTCAGCTGTTGGTGAATTCTCTTCTAAGGTTTCCATCAGTCCCTGCGCCTGGAACTTCTCCTGGGAGAAGGCTTTCAGTTCCGTATTAAAGATCTGGATGAGAGCATGCAGACAGGATGCCACAATCGGGCCGATAAACACACCCCACAGCCCCATTACCTGCAGTCCACCCAGCACACTGACGAAGGCCAGCAGTGGATGCAGTTTGGCGTCGCTCTGCAGCACATAAGTTCGAATAATATTATCCATCGTGCCGACCACCAGGGTGCCGATCAAAATCAGAAACACGGCAGATCCCCAGTGTCCCTGGTACATCAGCCATACAGCGCAAGGCATCCAGATCAGCCAGGAACCCAGTAAGGGCACCATGGATGTGATGGTTGCCAGGATCAGAAAGATGATAAAGTGATCAAAGCCCACAATGGACAAGGCAATCGCGGTCGTCAGTCCCTGACCGATGGCCGCCAGAAAGGTCGCAATGACCACCGCACGCACCACTTTTTGAAATTGATCAATAAGCTTCCTCTGGTAATCCACGTGCACGGGAATCAGCGACTGGGTTGATTCAATCAGCAAATAGCCATCCGCCAGGAAATAATAGAGGGCGATGATAAACATGATCCAGGCTACCAGTGCCGAGAAGAGGGTTCCCAGCAGACCGACCGTGGAAGCCGCGACACCCAGGGAACGCTTGGCAACGGGTACCAGTGTGGCCTGCAGATTCTTACGGATGAAATCTTCTGAAATCTGGGGCTCACCGGACTTGCCTTTCGTCACCAGTGAATCCATATCGTATTCCAGATACTCGTGCGACCAGTCCACAATCTGCTGAAATTTATCGTTACTGATTTCGACTTTTTCGCGAATCTTTCGAACGGCCTTATTCCAGTTTGCTTCGTCGAGGGTATCGACAACGGTCGTAAACAGCTGCAGCGATCCCAGAAAGATTCCCACGCATAAGGGAATCAGAATGGCGGAAACAAGGATGGTCGTCGTCAACCCGGCTGCAAATCTGACATGCCCGTTGGTACGCCTGATAAAGTAATTCATCAAAGGCTGACTGATCATGGCAACCACTGCTGCCAGGAACAGAGGCAGAATGAAAGGCATGATGACTTTAAAGAACATGATTCCCAGAGCGAGAATCAGGCAGAAGATGACGCAAAGCGATACGAGCCGTACCATGAACCAGTTCCATATTTTTGATTTTATCGATAAAGCGGCACGACCGATACGATGATCGGACTCTATGGTATTTAACAACTTACAGCAATTTTCACAGAAAAGATAGGGAAAATTCCGGCTGGACTGGCTCGTTCATTTCTGAGCTCAGGTCAAATATTTTCATATCCAGATCACAATTTTTCAGGTGGATTCGCTACAATACAGTTTGCTACTCACCTTCAGGAATGACTTGCATCGGGATCAGTCTATCTGTCTCGGCAGAACCGGAGTCTGGTATGAAACGTTATATAATCTCTCTCCTGTCAGCAAACCGTGTCGGAATCATGGCTGCTGTGACTACAGCAATGGACGAACTGGGTGCCAATCTGCATGAAGCCAGCATCGCAGTCATCCAGAACTTCTTCTCCATTGTGATCGCCGCAGATTTTCCGGAACAACGGGATCCGACTCTCATCCAGGAGCACATCGAAGGCATCTGCAATGCCTTTAATGTCGATGTTTCCGTCAAGGATCCGGATGTCGAAGTCCCCTCGATTCTTTCACCGGGGGAAAGTATAAAATATCTGGTCGCGATTACGGGAGAAAACCATGCGGGGATTCTCCGAAAAATTTCTTCCCAACTCGGCCAGGATGGAATCGATATTCTGGACCTCTCGGCCACCAGTTCTGAAGACGGACAAACGTTTGACATGATGATTAAAATCGCCGTGCCCAAAACTCTGGATGTGCTGGAAATGCAAAGTATGATGGAACTGATTTGCAGTAACCTGGGCGTCTCGGTTGATTTTATCAGCGAATCGGATTCCGCCATTATCAGCTCACAAAGCCAGACGCGGATGTTCAAGCTGTAAGCCTCCGGAACAGGATATTTCTGACGAAGAAGTCTCCAGGATGATGTCGAAATCCTCAAAAACTCAGCAAGCTGCGAACGAACGTCCTTTTCGGATCTTCACCGAATACCAGTATGCGTTTACGGCTGTTTCGCAATTATTCCAGACGACAGGCATGCCCGATCCCCCACTGGTCTATATTTACGGGCCTTCGGGTTGTGGAAAATCGGCCCTGATCAAGTCGCTGATTCCAGACTATCTCAATCTCCATCCGGACGCGGAATGGAACAGCATGACGGCCAGCGAATTCGCGGCAAAATACGCAGTTGCCTCAAAAAACAAGCGAATTGCCGCGTTTCAGGAGAAACTCCGTGATCTGCAGCTGCTGATACTGGAAGATATCCACAGCCTGGAAAACCGGATGCATACACAGGGAGAACTGCTCTCGACGCTGGATACGATTCTCAAACAGGGAGGGGCCGCCATTTTCACTTCCCTCAAACCACCGGGCGAACTGGTTCATTTTCATAAGAAGCTAATCAATCGATTTCATGGTGGCGTCTGTGCGGGAATTTCTCCCCTGAAATATCAGAGCAGGCTGGAACTGTTAAAATTCTGGGCCGATTTCGAACAGATTCCCATCAAAGAAAAAGAACTCTCCCTGATCGCACATCAGAAAGACAGCTCACCACGAGAGCTGTCTGCGATCCTCAATCAGCTTTATACCGTCAGTCGAATTCAGCAGAAGCGAATTGATGCCCGCTTTGTACAGGAATTTCTGAATGGGAATCTCGATCCACCGCGAACCAGTACCGCCAAAATAACCCGTGTCGTCTGCAGGGAATTTAAAACCAGCCTGGCTCAAATCCGCTCTGCCAACCGGTCTCAGCAGATTGTTCTGCCTCGACAATGTGCCATGTTTCTCTCCCGGGAATTGACCGGTGAATCTTTAGCAAATATCGCAAATTATTTTAATCGCAAGAACCACAGCACGGTTATTCATGCCTGTCGTCAAATTCAGAACGATCTCGAAAAATCGCCCGGATTACGCCAGCAGATTTCTCGCATCAAGCAACAACTTGGGGTATACCCTTTATAGCGGACAGGAAATTCAACCAGAGAAATCGGATCAGCGAACCTGTTCCAGCGGTTTCTGACGCGCTGGTTTGTTGATAATCTGTTGAAACTCTGATGTCGCACGTCGACTTCTTTTTCGTTTCTGAACAGCGCTGATCCTGACTTTTCAAAGTCCTCCACTTTCTGATCAGCCAGTCTGCTTCTCACCAAGATCCTCTCAACAGGTTCTCGACAGAAATTTTCTGTTGCAACCTCACCTTAAACTAATACTCTTTATGCATTTACAGCTACAGATCTCTGTTTTTGCACAATTTTTCTGCCCCTCTGATAATACTACTGCTAAATAAAAATCTTTTAGATTAAAACTCCCCTGAAAATCAACGTTGTTGTGTAGATTCGGGACCTCTGATTGATTGTGAAAGTCATCGAAATCACATAAAATATCAGCAGCATTCAATAGCAGATTTCAGACAGCCAGAATGAGTTCCCATCGATGTCCGCGGCTGCCGTCAAATTCCACGCATTTTTACAAAAGTTGATTCAAACATGAAGCTCAGTTGTTCTCGATCTACCCTGTTATCCGGCTTTCAGATTATTGGAAGCGTCATCAGTTCCCGCACACCGAAAGAAGTTCTGAAGTGTGCCAAACTGGAAGCAGCAGACGGAAAAGCAACTCTGAGCGGGACTGACCTGGAAGTCAGCATCCGTTTTGATTTCGAAGAAGTCGAGGTCATGGTGCCCGGGCAGGTTCTGCTCTCCGTGCATGAACTGGTTTCGATCCTGCGGGAAGCCCACACCGATTCCGTGGAAATCGAACTCAAGAAAGACGAGGAATCTGAACAGGACTACATTCTGATTCAGGCCGGTAAGAGTGAGTTTCGTCTGTCCGTGCACGATCCTGCCGAATTTCCCGCCGTGGAAACCTTCAACGAATCGAACTTCTTCGAAATTCCGATGCAGTCATTTCGTGAAATGATCCGCCGCACCGTGTTTGCCACCGATCCGGAAAGCACTCGCTATGCATTAGGCGGGGTTCTGTTTGATGTGGAAGGCGATAAATTGACCCTGGCCGCCACCGATGGTCGCCGACTGGCCATGGTCGAGTCAGCGTGCAGTTACCAGGGTTCCGAAGCCTATGAAAATAACCGGCCTGTGATTCCCGCCAAGGCGATGTCACTGATCGAAAAGAGTCTCACAGGCGATGAAGGAAACATCCAGATCGCCATCCGGGCCAATGATGTGATTGTGAAAAGTGGCCGTTCCACCATTTTCGGCAGACTCGTCGAAGGCCGCTTCCCGAAATACCGCGATGTCATTCCTCCCGAACCGACTCATAACATCGACCTGGAAGTCGGCACATTCTTCGGAGCAGTCCGCCAGGCACAGATTGTGACCGACGTGGAAACACGGGGCGTGGATTTCATTTTCTCCAGCGGCCTGTTGACTTTGAAAAGTGTGGCTGCCTCCGTCGGGGAATCCAAAGTGGAAATCCCGATTCCCTTTGAGGGGGAAGACATTGTGATCACCTTTGACGTGCGTTACCTGGCCGACTTCCTCAAGACACTCGACTCAGCCGCCCATATCAGGCTGCAGCTGATTGATTCCGACAGCGCCGCAGTTCTGAAAACAGACGACGGTTACACCTACGTCATCATGCCTCTCTCGCAAGCACGGTAATACATGTCCCGAAAGTACGAATTCAAACAGAGTCGTGCCGTGCCTGCTCCGGTGCCTGTTTCACAGGTACTTTCTGAGCTGATCGCATTAAAAGGCCTGTCACGTGTCCAGGGAGATCAACGACTGACAAACGCCTGGAAACAGGCAGCTGGTGAAAAAATCGCAGGTCAGACAACGGTGATGGGAATTAAAAACAGGGTTGTTCAGGTCGGTGTGGAAAATTCGGCCCTGTTGAATGAACTGAATTCATTTCATAAGAAATCATTACTGACGAAATTACAGCAGGAGTACGGAAAACAGGATGTCCGCGATATGAAATTTCGCTTGAAATCCAAGACAAACAAGTAGCTCAAACAGATTAAAAAATGGAATGTGAAATTACTGTTTGAGACTGGTCTAAGATCAGACAACGTTTCGCAGCAGCGAAACAGAAAAACAATTCACGGGAGTGATAAAGCGTGAGTGATCAAGAAGAGAGTCAGACAGATATGAAAAAAACGGGATACGATGAATCCAACATTCGTGCCCTGGAAGGCGTCGAAGGGATTCGCACCCGACCTGCCATGTATATCGGGGATACAACGCTCCGGGGTCTGCACCATCTGGTCTATGAAGTCGTAGATAATTCGATCGATGAATGTGTGAACAACTATGCTTCGGTCATCAACGTCAAAATCAACGCGGATGGCAGTGTCACCTGTAGCGATGACGGTCGCGGGATTCCCGTGGGCGTGATGCCGGACATGAATAACCGGCCTGCCCTGGAAGTCGTTTTGACAGAGATCCATGCCGGCGGAAAATTCGATCGCGAAGGAGGCTACAAAACGGGAACCGGCGGTCTGCACGGCGTCGGGATTACTGCGGTCAATGCGTTGAGCGAATGGCTGGAAGCCGAAGTCCGACGTGAGGGACATGTCTGGACCATGGAATTCCACCAGGGGCTGTTGAAGACGCCGTTGAAAAAACTCGGTAAGACTGACAAAAGCGGGACAAAAATTACCTTCAAGCCTGATGGAACGATTTTCCCGGATATCAAATTTGTCTACGACACGCTGACCAAGCGACTCCAGGAACTCGCCTTCCTGAATGCCGGCGTGCGGATTCGCATTGTTGATGAGCGTACCGGCCAGACAGATGAATTTCATTACGAAGAAGGACTCGTCGAGTTCGTGCGGCACCTGAACCGTACCGAGACGGTACTCTACGAAGAAATCATTCACATCCAGGGGGAAATCGACGGGGCGCAGGTCGATATTTCGGTGCAGCACAACGATGGTTCCACTGAAAATGTACGCTGTTTTGCCAACAACATTTTCAACATTGAAGGCGGAACACATTTCTCGGGTTTCCGCGGCGCATTAACCCGTACGATCAATGCCTACGGTAAAAAAGCCAATCTCTTTAAAGACTTCACACCCAGCGGCGACGATTTCCGCGAAGGCCTGACGGCAGTGATTACTGTACGCGTTCCCGATCCCCAGTTTGAAGGTCAGACCAAAACCAAACTGGGTAACAGCGAAGTCGAAGGCATTGTGCAGACCGTCGTGAATGAAAAGCTGACCAAGTTTTTCGAAGAGAATCCGGGCGTCGCGAAAAAGATTTCGCTCAAAGGTCTGTTGGCGGCGGAAGCCCGCGAAGCAGCCAAAAAAGCCCGCGAAATGGTTCGCCGTAAAGGAGCACTCACCACGGGGGGGCTGCCCGAAAAACTGCGCGACTGCCGGAGCCGCGAACTCGACATCACCGAACTCTACCTGGTCGAAGGGGATTCTGCCGGCGGCTCGGCAGACACCGGACGCGATTCCAATATCCAGGCGATTCTGCCACTGCGTGGTAAAATCCTGAATGTGGAAAAAGCACAGCTGGTCAAAGTTCTGGACAACGCGGAAATTGCCAACATCTTCAAAGCAGTCGGCGTTCCACCGGGAGCCGCCTTTGATGACGTTACCAAACGCCGTTATGGCAAGATCATCCTGATGACCGATGCCGACGTCGACGGCAGCCACATTCGCACGCTGCTGCTGACCTTCTTCTTCCGTCACATGCGGGAACTGGTTAACAATGGTTGTGTGTATGTCGCACAACCTCCCCTGTATCGAGTGACCCAGGGTAAAAAAATCCGTTACGTGCAGACGCAGGAAGAAATGATGACCGAGCTGGTTGAGCTGGCTCTCTCGGATTCCAATCTGCAGCATGAAGACGGGACCATTTTTGAAGGTGAAATGCTGGAAAAACTCGTCGATCTGGTTTCTGCTCTGGAAGAACCACTGGGAACACTGGATCGTCGCGGCATTGACTTGAAGTTCCTCGCATCAAATTTTGCAACTGAAGAAGGTTTGCTGCCGCAATATCGCATCTTCCTTGGCAAACAGCAGTTCTGGTTTATTTCACAGGAAGAGAAGGAACAGTTCCTGAAAGAAGAAGAAGACAAGCGCGGCGATGAACTGCAGATCGCCGATGATAATGGTGCTGCAGAAACAGCAACCGCTGAAGACAGCGAAGAAGAAGAGGATGAATTCGCCAAAGCAGGTGCCCTGCAGGTAACCGATCTGCATGAAATTCGCACGATCAATGACATGCTGCAGAAGCTGAAAGGCTACGGGATTCACCTGAAAGATTTCTACTCACCTGGAAACCGGAACGGCGAACCCATCTATCCGTTTTGCATCAACAGCGGCAGCCATGCCGTCAAACTCAGCAACCTCCGCCAGCTGCTTCCCTCTCTGCGAGACATCGGCGAAAAAGGTTTGAAGCTGACCCGCTTCAAAGGGCTGGGCGAAATGAACTCGGAAGAACTCTGGGATACCAGCATGGATCCGGAAAAACGGGTTCTGCTGCAGGTGGGGATGCAGGATGCTGCCGCCGCTGATGAAATCTTCCGCGTGCTGATGGGCGACGTCGTAGAGCCCCGCCGCGAATTCATCGAGAAACATGCACTCGATGTAAAAAATCTGGATGTGTAATCAATCATAAATCTGTAGAACGCATACGGACAATATGCGTTCTACAGATTCGATTTACACGAGATCCGAGCCTTCCAGGGAAGCAATGAAGGGCAGATGACGGTATTCGTTGTTGAAGTCCAGCCCGTAACCGACCACGAAATGATCGGGAATTTTAAAGCAGTGATAGTCGGGTTTCAGTTCCACTTTGGCTGCTTCTTCTTTCCAGAGCAGGACCGCTGATTTGAGAGAGCGGGGATTCTGTTCCTGAATTTGAGCCAGGACCGTCTGCATCGTTTTGCCGGTATCAAAGATATCGTCTACCAGCAGAACATCACGGTCTGTTAAATCGGGCAGATAATCCAGGTTCACCTGCAATTCTCCCGGCGTGGTTGATTTGCCGCGATAACTGGATGCCTGTAACACGCCGACCTGGTGGGGTACATCAATGGCCCGGATCAGATCAGCCAGCAGTACCAGGCTGCCTGCCAGAATCCCAATGATGGTCAGCGGACGTTTCTGATATTCCTGGGCAAGCTGGCGTCCCAGTTCAATCACGCGCGAGTTAATCTGTTCCTGGTCAATCAGAACTTTCACAACAGCTTCCTTTCATAACGAGTCGCCTGGTGACATGACGGCTGTCTCGTTTTTCATAAATTCCCTGAGCAGCATGGTCGCATACACGCCGGAAGGCAGCGTAAAATCAAATTGGATACCGTCTGCCGCCTGACTGATTTTAAGATCTTCAGGCCAGATCAGGAATGGTCGGCGGGCCCCCGGCGTCAGTTTTTTGAAACGCGAAAAGAAAGCGGGTTCCAGGGAGAACTCCTGCAGAATCGCGGTCTCGGCTTCCAGAACCTGGTCGGTGGGCTGTTTCATTTTGGGTCCGAAAATCGGGCCGGTGATCACGGTTTCCCGCTGATCGAACCGTTGTTGCTCCGCAGAAACATCTTCAACGACGAACAGTCCCCCCGATTCACAAACCTGCATCACATCACCCTGTTGTACGGTATGCAGACTTTGATCGGTGACCCGTTGAGACAAAGCCTGGTTAAACAACTGAGACTGCGCCGCCGACAAAGCCAGCCGCTTGAGCGATTTGTTCCGAAAGTATTTGGCGGAAACCTTTTCATTTTTTAACAGCTTCATTCCCATGCGCAGCGTTTCATTGTCGCGACCCATCCGCTGTGAACCGTAATAGTTGGGAAAGCCGGTCTCTTTGATTCTCTCGAGGATCGCATTAGCACGGGCAAACGCATTCTCAGTGGTCTCTTTCAATAAAAGTGTGAAACGATTCCCTTTGAGATGCCCCGTTTTCAGTTTCCGTTCGTGCCGCGTTGCCTGCAGAATGCGAATCCCCTCAAAGGCAAACCCATCCAGCAGAGGTTCACAGTCGGCGGGAACAGAAACCATCTGCCGCGTGATGGCGCAGCGGTCTTTCAGTCCGGCGACGCCAATCTCCCGGGAATCGACTCTCAACTGCTCTGACAGAACCTTTACCAGAAACTGTGCCGAGACATCCCGTTTTTCCACCCACAGAAACAGGTGATCGCCTTCCCCCGAAGGAGCATAGACCGGGATCTCTTCCACAATAAAGTCTTCCGGCGTCTGCTTTAATTCGCCACCGGTTCCCGGCAAACCTTCTGTCAGATAAGGCAGTACTTCAGTTTCTGGTTCAGGCATGGCGGGGATAAAGTTCTAGCGCCTGTTCCAGCATCACGGAGCGTCTCTGATCGGAAGACGGGACAGTCAAACGGAAAACAGGCTACTTTCGATTGGCAATGGCTAAGGAAATCAGCCTGATGAATCCTTCACCGAATTCCAGATTCAGGCTGGCTTGATCGGCTGTGATTTTAGGATAAATGGTCATCTGATCGCCACCGGAAGCGAAGGCCACTTTCGCAGATTCAACAAAATCGGGGTCTTTCGCATTCTCTTTTGCCAGGGGAATCAGTGATGCCAGTTTGAGCGACAGCAGGAAACTGGTACCCGGTTGTCGGTCTTGAGCATGATTTTTGCCCGCCGAAATGGATTTTTTCAGCAATGCCAGACTCTCGGTTTCACCCATGGCTACCCAGCATTCGTCCTGACTGCAGCCAATATAAATGACCGGGTTTTGACCAAACAGCTTCCTGGTATCTTCCTTGATATCCCTGGGAGTGATTTTATGAATGGCGATGCCTTCCACTTCCGCGATATTTGCTTCCATGCCTTCTGTTTCATCAGCCTGACTGGTCAGTTCGAAAAACTCCTGCAGGCCCTGTTGAAACTGCGCTCCATTTGAAAGTTGCAACGCGCCCAGTAAAGCGACTTTCTTCTCACCCACCTGATGCAGCTGAAGGTGTCCATCCAGTTTACCAGAGCGAACTGTTGCTTTGACTGAATCCAGAATCTTGGCTACCGGCCCGGGATGGGCGTCATCGCCCAGCAGAACAGGTGGAACGTTTCGGGATGATTTTTCAATCAGATCCAGAATCAGCTTTTGCTCTACCTCTTTTCTGAGCGGGAGTACCGTATATCCCAGGAATGCGGCAGAGTCAGCCGGCAGGTAAGAATACTCGCTGGAAGTGTGTGCCAGCTGCTCAAATTCTTTTCGCAATGGGGTATCTGGTTGTGCTGTGACACCCAGATGCAGTTGAATGTTCTTTTTCTCTTTCGACAAAGCATAGCCGATGGTCAGTTGCGCGCCATCCTGGGCAACGCGCTCAAACTGCTTTAACATCAACAGGGTCGTCTCTTTGCGACCCTTGTATTTCAAATCGTCTTCGCCTGGTTTTTGGGGCAGTTGTTCATCCACGCGGGCGCTGGCCAGATCGACGGCCATCAGCCGCATCGGCTGGGGAACATTATTCAGAAACAGTGCGCCGGCAATGTCGTACTCTTTGGCAAGGGCGCTGGTGAACTCGTCCGGGTTGTAAAACTCTCTGTCCAACGCTTCACTCTTGATCTGCAGAAACGCGTAACCATGGGCCATCTTGATGTGCAGCGTGAATGTGGGCAGCGCCAGTGTGTAGCGGTCAGCCTGTCCTTCGACCGGGTTAATCAGGAAACCGACTTCGCCCAGAGTCTGCATCAGTTCATCCAGACTTTTGACGGGGATAAATCCCACGACTACGGGTTGCGGCGAGATTCCTTTCTCCAGAAATACGAATGCCCCCAGCGGCTTTGTTTTATCCAGGCCTTCCAGGTTGCGATACTGTGCCAGAAACCCTTTGATCATCGCCGGATATTCGGGTTTCTCGATGGTGGCAAAAATGTAATCAATGTCATCCAGAACACGCTCAATACTGGCGATCGTGGTGACGGCAATCGGTTTATTCCAGTCGATGTTTTCTTTGCGAGGTTCCCCCTCTGACTGAGCCAGAGCCAGTGAACCCAGCGAGAGAAAGCAGAATGTCAGCGTGAAACGTTTCAGGAAGGATTTGACGATTGCAGTTGCCACGGAGAACCTCCGGTAGGAAAAAACGGTTCTAAGAACAGATCAGATCGATGAAACACGATCTGGATACAGCTTAGTGTACCTGTTTGAAGCCGGGAAAGTTACAGAAAATCTGACAAAATCTGATCAGCGGATCAGTGATTTCAAAAGGCTTCTTCGACCAGGAAGACTGTCAGGGAACGGGCGCCATGGGCACCAATCACCAGGGACTGTTCAATATCAGCCGTTTTGGAAGGTCCCGACATGAAGGTGCCAAAGCTGTTTTCAGCGAATTCGAGTTTCTGATAGGCCTGATGCATGTTGTTTACAATATCGCTGGCGGGAACCAGCAGGGCGACATGCTGCGCCAGAAAATAGAGGGTCCGCGCCGGGCCGCCCTCATTGGTGATCCAGACGGCACCGTTTTCCGCCACGCCGAATTCACCGGGTAATATGGCAAAATCGATATTCTCAAAATCATGCGGGTCGGTGATATCGGGAATACTGACATTGGGTTGCCCACAACCGGCGATCTGCGAACAGACCTGGCTCGCTTCCTGATACGCGGTCAGTTCCGACAGTCGCTGATTGATTTCGTCCACATTTTTGACGCGGACACACAGTCCGCCAACCGAAGCCAGTGTTTCTGCGAACTGTTCCGCTGGATCTTCATAGCGAATCCACTGGGAAGCGAGTTCAATGGACTGCAGGTCAGGTAAATCGGTCGGGGGGACCGACTGACTGCGCAGTTGATTCAGGATGTCTTCTTTACTTGTCGTCATGATTCTGCTTCATCCACTCCCGGAAACTCTGCTTGGGTATGATGGGAAGTTCTCTCTGTTTACCCCAGTCGTTCATTCGATTATAGAGCATGAATCGAGGCAGATACGGTACGATCGAACGCGCCATTTTCCCCACGAAACGATACATTCGAGGAGCCTGCATCAGCCACGACATCATTTTCATGGAGATGCGTTTCGAGACCGGCAAAAAGCCTTTCACCCGAATTTCTTTTCGCCACGTCAACAGCTGATGATGCAAATCGATTTTCACCGGACAGACATCAGTGCAGGAACCACACAGACTGCAGGCGAAGGGCAGGGTGGCATTCGCTTTGGGATCTTTGGCAGGTCCCAGAATGGAACCGATGGGACCGGGCACCGTGTTGCTGTAGCTGTAACCGCCAC
>NZ_CAXAVM010000021.1:0-52821 GCF_963972345.1 uncultured Gimesia sp.
GGGGTGTAGAAATAAGGCGAGTGTTAACAAATGCTTAGGTCAAGTGTTTCGTCTGTATTTCGCTATGGTTTCTCATTTGTTCCGTTGTGTACGTGCGACAAATTGTGCGTAATCTTCGGGAGTATCAATACCCACAGACGGGTGGGTGACTTGAGCGACCTGGATGGTGGCACCTGATTCCAGAGCCCGTAACTGTTCCAGTTTTTCCAGTTGCTCCAGCGGAGTCGGTGGAATCTGGGTCAGATTCAACAGAAAGGGCCGGCGGTATGCATAGATGCCGAGATGGAGCAGCCAGGGGCTCTGATCTGGCAGGAATGATTCTGGTTTCCGGTCTCGTGTAAAAGGGATGGGCAGGCGACTAAAGTACATGGCAGAACCATCTGTGCGACAGATGACTTTCGTGCAGGAGGTGTCCTGTAACTGCTCAATATCACGAATGGGAGTGGCCAGTGTCGCCATATCTGCTGACGGAGACTGAATCAAAACGTCAATCAGTTGATCAATAAATTCAGGCGAAATCTCAGGTTCGTCTCCCTGAATATTAACCAGGATTTCAGCATCGAACAGTTCGTTCTTTGCCACTTCTGCAATTCTGTCGGTGCCGCTGGGATGCTCACCTGTCAGACAGGCTTTCCCGCCAAATCCATGTACGCATTCCATGATTTCCAGACTGTCGGTAGCGACAATTAACCGGTCCAGTTTATCGGAACTGGCGGCAGCTTCCCAGGTATGCTGAATTAACGTTTTACCTGTTTCGTTCAGCAATAGTTTCCCGGGTAACCGAGTCGATTGCAGTCTGGCTGGAATGACACCACAAATTTGCATACGAACACCTCCTGTGTTTTCTGTTGGATGGCCCTGATTGAAACGACTTCTGGACTGTGTCCAGTTTTACTGTAGCGTCTCCAGGGGCATTGGAACCGACTGGAATCGATTGACGGACGCTGAGGTCAAATGGGATGCGCTCTCGTTCCGTCAATTTATCAACCGATTGTACGAGACATCAAGTGGGGCACCAGTAAATCTATGTCTTTAATGACAGGAAGTCTGTGAGGAGGCTGACAGGCTGCTATTGGATGAGATCTGATGTTCTGATATGGTGCGTGACGGTAAAATTAGCCCCCCTATATTCCCAGACAGGATTTTCAGATGGAGCATGGATTTTTAGGCTATCGCTCAACATTCATGTTGGATTTTGTTGTCTCGGCACTCGTCCTGATCGTGCCTTTATTGCTGTTCAGCCTCTATACAGTCAAAATCAAACGAAATTATTCCCTGCACAAAAAACTGCAGATCTTACTGGGTGCCGTACTGCTTGTTGCGGTGACCGCTTTTGAAGTTGATGTGCAACTCATGCATGGGGGATGGCAGAATATCGTCAAACAGCGCACCACACCACTCACTCCCGAACAATTTCATTATGTTCGTAATGTGCTGTATGTCCATCTGATTTTTGCTGTCAGCACACCATTCTTCTGGGCTGCCACGCTGTTTCTGGCTTTGAAACGAATCCCCGATCCTCCTGTACCCTGTGCGCACAGCAGTCTGCACAAAAAGCTGGGTTGGATTTCAACGATTGATATCACGCTGACATCGATAACCGGCCTGTACTGGTACTATGTCGCATTTATGGTCAGCAGTTGAAAGTCTGATTTCAGTGCTCAGGACTTTTTGCGTGAGCGGGTTACAGGTCCTTTGGCTGGCTTCTCATCGTCGCCGCTGTCTTTAGCAAGGACGCGTGCAATTGCATCAAGAAACGTATCCATCGCGAAGGGCTTTCGCAGGTAATCATCCACACCCAGCATTTCAGCGTAAGCTTTATGACGCCCCCCTTCGTTGGCGGTAATCATGATGACCTTGGGAGGTGAGGGGAGTGATTTCAGAGTCTCCAGTACCGGGAATCCACCCATTTTAGGCATCATCATATCAGTAATGACCAGATCCGGGTTCTCAGATTGTGCCAGCTTCTGCCCTTCCAGGCCATTGGGGGCAACAATGATATTGTAACCAGCTGACTTGATGACACCGCTCAGCGTACTTGAAATTTCGCGGTCATCTTCGATCAATAAAATCGTATAATCGGTTGACATGGTTTTTAAATTCCCTGGAGAAACCAGTAGTTTCTCGCGACTCCTGAATTAAAGTGACCCGGCGTCACATCCTCGGGACACACCTGCCCTGCGTATATGGTATGCCTCTATCAACCGATTCTCAAGGCAGTTATAGAAAACTGTCATGAATCTTCAATTTTCAGATGATCTCTGAGACCTGTTGTAGCGGCTTTAGGGAAGGTGTTTCTTCACTTTTTCGCCTGATTTATGAATGCTGCAACTCGATCCCGGTTTTTGACTCCCGGTTGATCTTCGACCCCACTGGCAGTATCGACGCCAAAAGGCTGAACAGCGGTGATGGCTTCACTCACATTCTCTGGCGTCAGTCCTCCTGCCAAAATCAGCGCAGGCCAGTCACTATACCGGTATTCCCTGCGAATCATTTCCCAGGGAGCAAGATGACCTGTGCCACCATAGGATATGGGTGAATAGGCGTCTATGAGTATATGGTCAGGGCGTTTTCCGGTTTGGTCACAGGCCTTCAGATACGACTCCAGAAATGAGAGATCTGGTTCACTGGTGCGAATCGCCTTGATGATGGTAAGGGTGGGAAACTGTTGAGCCAGTTCTGCCAGAAATTCAGGTGGCTCCTCGCCATGCAGCTGGATTATACTTAAGGAGAGGGCTTTACAGGTTGTGATTACATCTGACAATGAGTGATTGACAAATAATCCCACCAGCGTGATCTCGCGGGAGCCAATTGCTGACTGGATCTCTCTGGCAGTGGCAAGATCGATGAAACGGGGGGATGGTGAGTAAAAATTCAGTCCCAGGGCAGTAGCGCCCAGATCGGCAACGGTACACGCTGTCTCGGGATCTTGTATGCCACAGATTTTAATCCACATCTTACTTCACTTGTTGAGGGGGCAGTCAGCTTCCAATAAAGGTTTCATCAAAAGTGAATTATAGTCTGTACGTGACTCAAGGGGTAGCAGTGATCGGGATGAATTTGATACAGACTGGTTTGGGAACCTGGATCTCATGCCCCGTTGGTTGCAGTAATCCGGTTTTCTGGTCAATGCGGAATACCATAATGTTGTTTGTATTCTGATTTGCTGCAAGCAGAAACGATCCTGATGGATCGATCTTGAAATTGCGTGGCATTGCGCCGCCAGTAGGCTGGAAACCGATAGAAGTCAGTTTGCCGCTCTGCTCATCAATCCGGTACATGGCCAGTGTATTCGGCCCCCGGTTCGAACCGTACAAAAACTTCCCCGAGGGATGCACTTGAACTTCCGCGGTGGAGTTGCCTTTGAAATCTGTTCCCGGAGGAACCGTGGTGATCGTCTGGATTTCCTCAAAGGTGCCTGTGATCGCATTATAGTTCATGGCGGTGACGGTCAGATTCAATTCATTGATGACATAGCCCCATTTACCCGTGGGGTGAAAAGTGAAGTGGCGCGGTCCCGCTCCGGGGGGCAGTTTGAAACCGGGGACAGGATTTGGTGCCAGTGATCCATCTTCCGCATTAAACTGGTAGATCCGCAGTTGATCGATCCCCAGGTCTGCGACTATCGCATGCTGATTTTGGGGATCAAGATTGATGGAGTGTGCGTGTGGGGCTTTCTGGCGAGCAGGATTGACGCTGAAGCCGGAGTGCTGCACAAATGAGGTGATTTCTTTCAGCGATCCATTTTTCAACAAAGGCAGCGAACAGATATTACCTCCGCCGTAATTCGCTACGAGGACATATTTACCAGTAGCATCAACAACCAGGTGGCAGGGATCGCCTCCGCGGGTAGACTGCTGATTGAGAAACGTCAGATTTCCCGTCTGAGGATCAATGGTAAAAGCGCTGACGGCTCCCGATTTTTGCCCCTGGAAATCACGAGTTTCGTTGACGGCGTACAGAAATTTCTGGTTGGGGTGAATCGCGAGAAACGAGGGGTTCTCCACATTTTCCGTGACGCCCACCAGAGAGAGCTTCCCTGTCTGAGAGTCCATGCTGAGTTGATAAATACCCTGGCTGTCACTCCCACGAGTATAGGTGCCCACATACACCCGATATTCAGCTGCAGCAGATCTCGGGGGAGAAACGAATATAGAACCGATTATCGGGAGCAGTAACAGAGTGGCTGTCAGGAATGGATGCGACGAAAACATGGACTGTCCTTACATCGAACAGGAGAGTTGAAATACGGAAAAGAACGGAGCTGGCCTGATCCAGCCAGAAATACCTGTCTCAGATTATTTGACATAAACGCACTACGAAACGCAATGGTCAGATTCTCCCAGGATCTGAAATACCGGGTGTGCCTGTCCTGTGATTTATCGACAAGGGAGATTATACTTTCAGGCATGTTAAAACGGATTACATTACATAATTTTATGAGCCACTCACACACCGTGATTGATCTGTCGCCCGGCTTGACGGTGCTGACCGGACCCAATAATTGCGGCAAGTCTGCTTTTGTCTCCGCGCTTCAGATTCTGGCAGACAATACGTCCGGCGATTTCATGGTCAGGCATGGGGAAAAAGAGTGTCGCGTCATCGTCGAAACAGACGACGGACACATGATTGAATGGAAACGTAAAAAGAAAACGGTCAGTTACAATATCGATGGAGTGGATTTCCATCGCTTGCGGAACAGCGTCCCCGATCAGCTACATGAAATATTGAAATTATCCAAAGTCAAAGCGGGCGACGCAGATGAATTCGATGTTCATTTCGGCGAACAGAAGTCACCCATCTTTCTGCTGGGGGACCGCGGCAGTCGCGCGGCACGATTCTTTGCTTCCTCCTCAGACGCGTCGGTTCTGATCGAGATGCAGAAACTGCATCGCAGCAAAGTGAAAACGGCACAACAGGAATATCAGCGACAGCAGAACGAATTAAAACAGGCCGAAATCGCACTCGAATTGCTGAAACCCATCCCTGACCTGGAAAACAAGCTGGAATTGCTCAATCTAAGCTATGAATCTCTGCAGAAAGAACAGCAGCAGATTCGAAATCTTGAAGCATTCATTCAGGAATTTCAACAGGCAGAGCAGCGAGTGTCGCGGCTGTCAGATACGGTAGCAACATTAAATATATTGCCTGAATCGCTGCAGCAGGAAAATGAGCAACCGCTCGCTGTACTGACGCAGCGATTTGTGGCAATTGAATATAAAACCAGGGTGAAGCAATTGCAGATTTCGGCACTTCAGACCCTGACGGTTCCACCTTCCCTGCAAGAGACAGATCAACTCGAAAAAATGATCCGAGAGATACTCAGTCTGGAACAGGTCGCTAAATCTGCATCCGCGACGGGGGATTGTCTGAAACAATTAAATGAACCTCCGCATCTGGCAGAAACAGAGTCTCTACAAAAAATGATTCAAAAACTTGCGGTGTCTGAAGAACGCACTCGTATCGACAGGCAAGAATCAAGAGTACTGGAGTCCTGTCAGTCTCCGCCCGAACTGATCGATCTGCAGAAAATGGAACAACTCTGTCAGCAATGGGAGCAGGCTGCTGATCAATTCAACGCACAATGTTCCCTTCATGCGAAATGCGAGTCCGAATACGAGTCTGTCCGCATTCAGTTGTTGAAGTGGGTTGAGGAAAATCCCAGTTGCCCGACCTGCGGTGCAGAATTAGAGCCCGACCAGTTTATCAGAACTGCGGAAACGGGGTTACAGGGGCACTCACATGGTACATGAAGAATACTCTGGCGTGTTGTTGATCGGCGATCCACATGTAGAAGGCCGCGTCCCTGGATTTCGCAAAGATGACTATCCTCAAATCGTGCTGGAAAAATTACGCTGGTGTCTGCAGACTGCTCGCGAGCAAAACCTGTTGCCTGTTCTGCTGGGGGACCTGTTCCATGTTCCCCGGGATAATCAGAACTGGCTGTTATGTCAGTTGCTCTCCTTGTTTGAGCCTCCGGTTTACGGGATATACGGCAATCATGATTGTCGGGAAAATCAACTGAATGAACACGATACTCTCAGTATTCTCATTCAGGCAGGAAAGTATCATTTACTCTCAGCCGAAACACCCTGGCGGGGGAAAATGCAGGGGCGTTCGGTTTTGATTGGCGGGACATCCTGGGGAAGAAAGCTGCCTGGAGCGATTGAAATTGCTCCCGGAGAAGACCCGCCACTGGTGATCTGGGTGACTCATCATGATCTGATCGTTCCCGGCTACGAGGAACAGGGCCATTTTAAACCCTATGAAATTGAAGGCGTTGACTACGTAATAAACGGTCATATCCATCGCAGGCTGGAAGATGTCATAAAAGGACAGACCACCTGGGTGACTCCCGGCAACATAGTCCGCCGTTCTCGCAGCGATGCCTCTCGGGCTCACGTGCCTTCAGTACTGAAGCTGGAAGTTACGACTGAAGGCTGGCAGCGATCCGTGGTCGAAGTGCCCCATCAGCCCTTCGACGAAATCTTTCACGCTGAGGTACAGGATGATACAGAGCAGGGGCTCCCTTCAGCTTTCATTTCAGGGCTGGCAGAATTACAGACACGTCGCACAGACAGTGGTGCCGGCCTGAAATTATTTCTGGAAAAAAATTTAACGCAGTTTCAGCCCGCGGTTGCGGATGAAGTACAAAAATTAGCAAATGAGGTTTCGAACCATGACGACTGATCAACCAGGAGCAGTGCCCGAAATAGAGGTGTTAACCGAACAGTTTCAGAAACTGAATAAACGTAAGATTGAATCGGAACGCGATCTGGTCAATGCAGAACAGAATCTGAACGAACTGAAACAGCAGGCACGGGAAGAATATGGCACCGATGAGCTGGATGCATTAAAAGAAAAGCTGGAGCAGATGAAAGCCGAGAATTCACGCAAACGTGCGGAATATCATCAGAGTCTGACTCAAATTGAAGCAGAACTGCAGAAAATTGAAACCGAACATCACGCTTCTGACGCGACCTGAACTCTGAAAGCAGTGGATTAAGAATACAGATGATGAATAAACCGCCTTCCTCTGATCACCCGGATTTTGCTACGGAAGAATTGCGATCGCCTCTCCCGTTGCAGCGTAAATGCTGGGAACTGTCGGCGGTTCGGAAGCAGAAAATCAAAGAAAAAATCACACTGACCGAACAGATACAGTTAACAGAACAGTATATCGCAATATCTGGACAGGTGACCGAAGCTCTGGAAACCCTCAGTGGGCAGTTGTTTGAACAGGAACTGCAACTGATACAGGAAAAGTTGACGATTGCGCTGCAGGAGGTTCTGGAGCAGCCCTTGAAACTCATAGCCAATGCCGAGTGGAAACATAATTCTGCCAGCGTTGAATTCCAGATTGAACGTGAGGGAAACACAGAAGACATCATGCGCGGGCAGGGAGGTTCGGTTGCCAACGTGCTTTCGGTCGGCTTACGGATGTTTGCCCTGATGACACTCGATGAGAAAGAACACCGCCGCGTCCTGGTTCTGGATGAACAGGATTGCTGGTTGCGGCCCGATCTGGTCCCTCGACTCGTGAAAATCATTCATGAAGCCGGGCAAGCGCTCGGCTTTCAGATTATCATGATCAGCCATCACGACTCCAGCATGTTCGAACGCTATGCTGATTGCATTTATCAATTTAGTCCGTCGAAAGAAGGCGTTCAGGTACAGAAAATTGACACGGACTGGCAGGACCACAATACCACACATTACGAGCGCTGATTTTTATCAAAGGATTTGGTTCATTTATGGCACAGGCGAAATATAAAACCGCACCCGTTCCCACTGAAAAAATGCCCTCAGGGATTCCCTATATTGTCGGGAACGAAGCAGCAGAGCGGTTCAGCTTTTATGGCATGCGCGGAATACTGGTTGTATTCATGACACAGTACATGTTGAATGCCAGTGGTGAACCGGACCATATGTCGGACGAGAAGGCGATCGCTTATTTTCACCAGTTTGTCGCTGCTGTCTATTTTTTCCCCTTGTTAGGGTCGATTCTCTCGGATGTGTTCTGGGGAAAGTATAAAACAATTCTCATACTTTCTGTTGTTTACTGCCTGGGTCATCTGGCGCTTGCCATTGATGAAACACGAGTCGGGCTATTCATTGGCCTTTCTCTCATTGCTATCGGGGCAGGGGGGATTAAGCCCTGTGTCTCTGCGCATGTGGGGGACCAGTTCGGGAATAAGAATCAGCATCTGCTCAGTAAAGTATTTGGCTGGTTTTATCTCGCCATCAACCTGGGGGCGTTTATTTCTTCAATCATGATTCCCAAGGTGCTTGAGTATTATGGTCCGCATTATGCATTTGGGATTCCCGGGATATTAATGTTGCTGGCCACAATACTGTTTTGGCTCGGTCGTAACAAGTTTGTACATATCCCACCTTCAGGCTGGAAAAAATTCCGTACAGAGACGTTTGGGAAGGAAGGTCTGCAGGCGTTATTGAATCTTTCAGTATTGTATTATGTATTTCTTCCCATTTTCTGGTCACTCTTTGATCAAACCGGCTCTTCCTGGGTACTGCAGGGAGTCAAAATGGATCAGGATCTGATGACCCCTTTTGGGGAAATTAAACTGGGGGCTGCGGAAGTGCAGGCGTTTAACCCCCTGTTTATTCTGATTCTGATTCCCACATTCTCATATGTGATTTACCCGTTGATTGACAAAGTATTTCCGCTGACTCCATTGCGAAAGATATCGATCGGATTTTTTCTGGCGGCTGCTTCGTTTGCCATCACTGCCTTGATTCAAATCCGCATTGACGCCTCAACCGGCAGTCCTCCCTCTATTCTCTGGCAGGCGGTTCCGTATTTTGTTCTGACAGCAGGGGAGGTGATGGTTTCCATTACCTGTCTCGAATTTTCGTATACACAGGCACCCAAATCGATGAAATCATTCATCATGTCTTTGTATTTTCTTTCGATGACAGTCGGAAACCTGATGACAGCAGAGGTCAATAAATTCATCATGATCGATGAAACAACTTCAAAACTGGAAGGAGCCAGTTATTTCTGGTTCTTTTCCGGTTTGATGTTTGTAGCCGCGGTCCTATTTGTTTTTGTTGCCAGGTTCTACAAAGGTAAGACCTATATCCAGGATGATGAGGTCGACACTGCTCAGGCCGAAGAGGAAGGGATTCAATAAGTCGGCTTGAAATTCATCGCGGGCTGCTTTTAATTCTATCTGATACTGTTATGATTTGTTCAGTCGACTGGGCAACTCGGCAGACAGAGAACTCCAATATACTTTTACTACATTGATTAAGGAATTAGAAATGCGTTTCTCACAAACATTTCAAGTGGCAGTATGTAGCTTCGGGCTGGCGTTATTCGCTGGTTGTTCTGCACAGAGTGACACACGTACTTTTGACGATAAAGACTCTGCAGCATCAGCGGAAGGCGAGCATGCGCATGAGCATGAACACGAACATGGACCTAATGGCGGGCATATACTGGAAGTAGGAGAAGAACAGTATCATGTGGAAGTGGTCTTTGATGAAGCCGGCCGCACACTGACAGCTTATATTCTGGGACCCGATGCCAAAACGGCATTCCCCATTGCCGGAGAAACAATCGATTTTGATATGGAAATCGGTGACAAAGAACACGAGATCCCCCTGGCTGCCAAACCTCTGGAGGGAGAAAAAGATGGGAAATCTTCACGCTTTGTTGCTGAAGGAAAAGCCATTCCCGATTCGATTAAAAAAGAAGCAGATCTGAATGGTCACTTCCATCTGGATATCGGTGAAAATCATTTTCATGTTGATCTGAAGCATGGCGAGCATGAAGGACACGATCATGCTGAACATGCACATGACCATGAAAAGGCAGAGTCGAAAAAGCCAGAAGCTGAGAAAGCTGCCCCTGCTGAAGAAGAAGCCAAACCGAAAGTGGAATAGTATTACTTCACGAATCGTGGCCATTAAAAAAACTCCCCTGTTTTTGCGAACAGGGGAGTTTTTTATTTAATCGTAGTTACCAGTCATGGAAACTGCATTAAAACCAGAAGTACCGACGACAGGTTTCGACCACATCTCCAAACAGGACATAAAACAGGCTGCGTTCGCCACAGTCAATCTTGGCGCTGACTTCGGCCCCGATGCGAAGCAGGGGAAGTTTTTCCTTGTCGAAGGTAGCATAGGTTTCCACGATACTGCCACTTTCTTCAGATGAGTTGGTCCGAGTGGAAATTTCAGTGACTTCGCCTTCATAAGACAGTTCATTAGATGTTGCCAGGATGAATTCCACTGGCAGTCCGATATCTCCCTTTCTTTCGGTGGCACGCAGGATATGTCCCATACGTTTTTCTTCCACGCCCAGTTCCAGCTGCCAGGGACCATTGGGATCCATGATTTCCAGCAATAATTCACCACGCTGAACGGGACGATTGATCAGAAGCTGTTCAATCTGGAACGTGGTAACAACTCCATCAATGGGGGCTTTGACATTCAATTTGTCCAGCCGGTCTTTCAAGATTTCCAGATGTTTTATCACTCCAGAAATCTGGGTCTCCGTCTCGTTTAACTGACCACGCAGTTTCGTAATTTCATCAACGGGGCGTTTGTTGTTATTTCCTGACTGCAACTGCGCATTTAAAGTTAACCGCATCAGTCGGAGTTCATTCAGCTTGTTTTCTGTTTCCAGTACCTGTGCTTTGAGATCTTCATTTCGAATTTCAACCAGGAGGTCTCCCTTTTTCACACGTTGACCACTTTCAACGTGAATTGCGACCACTTCCCCTTCCCAGTTGGTAAAGACTTCGCGCTGAACTGTTGGCATGAGCCGTCCGTCACAGCTAACGCGATAATCATAGGGGATCAGTGCCAGAGCGACACCCGCAGCGGCAATCAAGGCAATAATTACCAGGGTTTTTACCAGTGTTTTGCCCCGCAATGCAGCGAAGCAGCGACCGATAAATCTCCAGAGTGGCATCATAAAGATGCTTTCGTAATTGCGTGAGTTAGCAATGCCGCTGGCGATATGACCAGACAGAAGCTCCGCTCGGCTCTCCAGGTGAGGGCGGGGCTGGCTGTCGGTAATCTGCTCTACGATCAAGCCGCCAATCAGTTTTCTGGGGGTATCCTTCATACGCCCCAGTGCTTCTTCGTCTGATTTGATGACCTTGTCTGGTTCGAAGAGCGGGACGATCAGAATCATCCGCGACCCGCTTTCCTGCAGGTAGTCGGCCAGTGGCTCCTCAATTTGGGGAGGAATCGCATCATTCGAGCCCGAGTACAGAAAGGTATCCCGCATGGCCAGAGTTTTGTTTGCCAGTTTCGAAAGTAGACGTACTGTGTTGGCCCGTTTGTTGACCTTGTCCTGGCCATTGATCGCTTGAATCACAGTCTTCTTGCCGTATTGCATTGCCAGACTGACACGATCTGCATTCAATAGTTGTCGGCCGTCATTGACAACGGTCGCCCCTACTTCTGTCAGATCAAGACTGCGATGAATCTGCTGCACGAACTGGTCGACTTCTTCCCATGCTTCCAGCGAAGAATCTGTCTGGCTGGCTTTCTCCCGTTCGGCCAGATAATGGGAGGCATAACCGGACATTTGCTCAACAAACTGCAGATAGCCGGAATGAGCCTGTTTGGGGGCATTGGAACGTTGGAAAATTTCAATGACACCAACCGGTTTCTTTCGAATCGTGAGTGCTGCAACAACAATCAGGTTGTCCGTTGGCAGGTGGACATCGTTTTCCGCATCGGCTGAAAAGATGCGTGCTTCGGCTGTTGATAAGACATCGGATAACAGACGCTGGTTTTTGAGAATGGCTTCCGGCTCTTCATAGAATCCGGTATCAGCCAGATTCAGTTCACTTTTCACTGCCAGCCGACCGCTTTCGTCAATGAGCCAGGCGGCTCCTGCGGTCGCTCCCAGTCCAGCAACCACACGTCTGAGAAATTCTCGAAAAAAGGTCTCTGCAGCCACATTGGAATGAGCGAACTCTTCGATCTCCCGCGCGATACGAATGACACGTTCCCGCGTCTGAGCCGGTGTCGGTGATTGAGTGCTTGTCATAGAGATAGGTTACCTGTTATGTCGTTCGAGTAATTCCGGTACCTGATTGGCGGAAGCTGAGTGACTTCCACTAATTATACGGTATGTTTGTGATAGATACTGGTTTTTTGCTGCAGGCGCGTTGCAGAATTATGATCTGGACAGCCTTACATTTTGAAATTTTATGGGAGCAGCAGGGCAATTGCAAAATTCCATTTTGCTGTAAATGTAATTTTTTACTCATGTTGCGTAAAAGAAACGGAAGATTTACCTAACCCCTCTATCAGCAAATAATCCTATAAATGGCCTTCACATTAAAAGACGCTCAAATATTCATAGTATAACATACGTATCATGGTTACCTGATATAATCTAAATCATGTCAGCGACTTACAAAAAATAAGGTTTAGTGCCTTCTGCGGTCGTCAAACTGCTGGATGTTAAAATAGAGCGATCGGGATATGTGTAAGGGATTTATGGCTGAGGTGTCGTCCGGCAGCGCATCGTTATGGTCCGTTCTGTCCTGTAAAATTAACATCGGGTGTGTGAGAAAACGCTTGTCATGGGGGGGAGTGAGGCGTTAGATATTAGGCACAGAAGTGTCTATATTTATATGTCCGGGTATTTTGTCTGACTCTGGCACTGCAAGATACAATATTCTCACAACTATCCGCGAATCTGATCTGGAACAAATTCATGAATTTAACTTTGAAGAATACTTTGATCTACTCGATGCTGGCGTGGGGACTCTGCCTGGTTCCGGGTGAAGACCTTCTCTGTGCAGACGACAAGCAGCCAGCAGATGACTCAACTGTCAGTTCCAAGTCATCGATCACCGTCAATAACTGCCGCATTAAATTGATTGACCGAGTGATCCTGGGTAGCGATCGGCCGGGAGTACTTGAGTACGTTGAACCTAATGAAGGTGAGCTGGTCAAAAAAGGCCAGGTGATTGCCGCTTTAAAAAGTGATGCCTTACAGGCAGCAAAGGCAACGGCAAAGAAAAAAGCGACCAATGATATTGAAATTCGCTATTCTCAAAAAGCAAGAGATACCGCTTATGTCGAACTCGAAATTAACCTGGATATTAATAAGCGTGTTCCGAACGCCGTTACAAAGCTGGATATCAAACGCCTGACTTTGAACGCGGAAAAAAGTGATCTGCAGATTGAACAGGCGGAGTTGGAATTCGAAATGAATAAATTACAGCTGGATGAAATCGATGCGCAAATTGAGGAGACTAAAATCATTGCTCCCTTTGATGGCATCGTTACCAAAAAGTTTCGATCGACGGGAGAAGTTGTCCGGCATGGAGACGAAGTTCTGGAACTTGTCAGCACTAAACGGGTCAAAGTCGAAAGCTATGTTAATATCGATGATACCTGGAAGTTTCAGATCGGAACTCCGGTAGAAGTCCAGTTGGATATTCCCGGTGTGCGTCTGCCGATCGAAGATAAATCGTATCCAGGTAAGATCATTTTTGTTGATGTCGAAGTAGAACCGATTCACGGAAAATCGATACGGGTCTGGGCGGAAGTCGAAAATTTGGATGATGATCTGAAAGCTGGTTACATGGCGACGATGAAGATTATGACTGATAAGCCAGAGAGCAAGGTCGCCCAGAAGAGTGATGCCAAATAATCTCAGCATCCGGCAGAAGCAGACAGATTTAAATCACATTCTTTTACTGATTGATTTCAGAACGGGCTTATGAGCACATTAAGTGAATCAATGACATCCTCAACGGAACGACCCATTCCGTTAAGTGTGCGCGATGATTTAATCAGTAAGTGGATTCATTATAAAGGACTCGGATACTGGGTCATTAAAGATCCCGTTTCGCTTAAGTATACCCGTCTCCATCCCGAACAGTATTACATCCTGAATCTATTGAACGGAGCGCGCTGTCCGGAAGAAATCAAAGATGAAGTACATCGACAGTACCCCACATTGCTGCTTTCCATTTCTGAAATTCAACAATTGATCTCAGACCTGTACCGGAAAGGACTGCTGACCAGTGGACGACCCGGTCAGGGGGTGACGCTGATCAAACAACGTCGGGAAGAACATAAGAAGAAATTAACCACGACACTTAAGAATGTCCTCTATCTCAGACTCCCGGGCTGGGATCCGGAAACAAGTCTTCAAAGACTTTATCCCTATGTCAAATGGATGTGGGAACCCTGGGCGGCGCTGATGTTCGCCCTGCTGATTGTCTCTTCCTGGATCCTGATCGGGGTACAGTTTGAAGCCTTCCGCAGTCGTCTTCCGGAGTTTCAGCAGTTCTTTGGCTGGCCGAACCTGATTTATATGTGGTTTGTGCTGGGAGCGGCGAAGGTCATCCACGAATTTGGCCATGGACTGTCATGTAAACATTATGGCGGTGAGTGTCACGGGATGGGGATCATGTTCCTGGTATTCAGCCCCTGTCTTTACTGCGACGTTTCCGACTCCTGGATGCTGAGAAATAAGTGGCAGCGAATTATTATCGGCGGAGCCGGGATGTATATCGAGGTGATCATGTCAGCGATTGCTGTCTGGATCTGGTGGTTTACCAAACCCGGACTGCTGAATCACCTGGCATTAAACCTGTTCTTTGTTTCGACTGTGACAACTGTGATCTTCAATGCCAACCCGTTGATGCGATTCGACGGTTATTACATGATGAGCGATTTTCTGGAAATTCCCAATCTCAGGCAGAAAGCTGATAAACATTTGCGTGACACGTTTGCCTGGTATTGCCTGGGAATTGAGTCTCAACGTGATCCGTTCATGCCGGAAACGGGCAAGTTCTGGTTTATCGTCTATGCGATTTCCGCCGCACTCTATCGCTGGTTCATTATGTTCGGGATTACGTTGTTCCTGTACACCGTGCTGAAGCCTTACGATTTACAGAGTATTGGAATTACACTGGCTGTGATATCGATCGCTTCATTTTTAGGTGGTATTGTCTTTAACATTTACAAAATTATTGCTGCTCCGAGGGCTGAACCCATGAATTACTTCAAAGTCTCAGCGACGCTGACTGTCACCGCCGCCGTGATTCTTGGAATTCTTCTGATTCCCGTTCCCATGCATTTTGAAGCACCCTTTATTGTAGAAGGTTACAATGTAAAGCACGTTTATACGACCGGCAGTGGGCGACTTGAAGAGGTCTATGTCGAACCGGGTCAACACGTAGTCAAAGGTCAGAAACTCGCGAATATCGTGAATATCGAAAAGCTGGATGAATTGCGGCAGTTAAATACGGATCGTGACATTCAGATGGATGAGATTGCAAAATATCGTGCCCTGGATGATCTGGCAGGTCTCAGGGTCTCTGAAGAAAAGCTGGCAAATATCCAGGAACGGATTGAAGATCTAAAAGAGCAAATCAAAAACCTTGAAGTGGTCGCTCCTGTCAGCGGAGTGGTTATTGCTCCCGCCAGTCAACCCGAGCCAAAGTTGTCAGATTCCAAGAAACAGCTATCCCGCTGGTTCGGATCCCCGCTCGATCCCAAAAATGCCAATTGTTATCTTGAAGAGCGCACTCACATGCTGAGTATTGCGCCTGAACCTCGGTACCAGGCAGTTCTGTTTATCGATCAGGAGTATCGGAACGACTTTAACCAGGATCAGGAAGTTGAATTAAAACTGGAACATCTTCCCGAAAAGATTTACACTTCAAAAATAGAGCGAGTAGCGCAGGGGCACCTGGATTATGTGCCTCCGACTCTCTCCAATAAAATGGGAGGTGAGTTGCCTACGGTAACGGATAAAGACGGGCGGGAAAAACTGACCAGTACCGCCTATCAGGCTATTGTTCCACTGGATGTAGACGTGACTCTTTTTCGTTCGAACATGAGAGGTAAGGCACGGTTTCTGGTGAGCGAACTGACAACCGGACAATGGCTCTGGCGCTACTTTCGCAAAACGTTTCATTTTCGACTCTGAGTCAACGATTGCAGCGGCTTACGAGAAGCATCTCAATCTTGAATCGGAGTTATTATGAGCAATATCATTTCCGAAGCTGTCAAGTTATTGCAGGCAAATCAGGCGATTAAAGCTGAAGCCCTGATGCGGCCTTACTATCCAGCCAACGTCAATAATTCTCAGTTTCTCCACCTGTATGCATTAGCGAATTCCCAGTCTGGAGAGCACTCACTGGGAATCGATCTTCTGAAAAAAGCGATTTCTCTCCATCCGAAAATCGCCGAGTATCATCACAACCTTGCAGCCATCTATCGGCTGGTGGGAGAATTTGAGCTTTCAGAAGAACATTATCTGACCGCTCTGAAATTAAAACCCGATTATGCAGAAGCATATTTTAACTATTCAGCAACCAGAAAATTTAAATCGGATGAACCCATTCTGGCTGAGCTTGAGCAACAGTCAGCCAGGACCGATTTGTCTGATCAGGATCGCTGTTTCCTGGGCTTTGCAGCCGGTAAAATCTTCAATGATGCTCAAGAATACGATAAGGCTTTTGCCTTTTACGAGATGGGCAATCGTTACAAAGGTGCCACATTTGATATCGACCGTTTTCGACAAGATATCGACCGCATCATTACCGTTTTTACAGCCGAGCGTATCAGAGAACTGGCTGCCTGCGGTCATCAGAGCAGGGTTCCTGTATTTATCGTCGGTATGCCCCGCACTGGTACGACTCTGGTTGAACAGATCCTGTCGAGTCATCCTGAAATTCATGGAGCGGGAGAACTTCCCGATATTTCCAGTATTTCAGGTACGATGTCACAGCATGCATCGCAAAAAATGGACTATCCGGAATGTGTACCTTATCTGCCGGAAAAAGTATTTTCCGGTTTCGCGGATGCCTATCTGCGTCGTCTGCGAACGTTCGACCAGTCGGCTGCGCGAATTGTAGATAAGATGCCGGGAAATTTTTTACACCTTGGCCTGCTGGCAATCATGTTTCCTCACGCCAAAGTGATTCACTGTCGCAGACACCCACTTGATACCTGTCTTTCCTGTTATTTTCAGCGTTTTCGACGTGGTCATGAGTATTCGTTTGAGTTAACTCACGTTGGGCTTTACTTTCGAGAGTACGAACGCCTGATGCAACACTGGCTGGAAGTATTGCCAACAACTCCTTTTGATCTGCATTATACTGATCTGGTGAACCAGCAGGAAGACGTCTCCCGGAAACTGATTGAATGGACGGGGATGGCCTGGGATGATGCCTGTCTTTCGTTTGAAGACAATTCACGACCTGTGACAACGGCGAGTAACTGGCAGGTGCGCAGGCCGATGAACAGGTCCGGCCTGGATCGCTGGAAGAATTATGATCAATATCTTGATCCACTCCGAGAGGCTTTGACGGGTACGTCCCAAAGTCTGAACTGAAGCAAGGCAGATTATCATTACTGGACTACGGGAACAATTCCTGTTTTGTTTTGAGTGGAAGACCACCAGAGCTGCCAGAGTCTCTGATTGTATCCAAAGTTCTGTTGTGTGATCTCCTGCAGGGCGGACAGTACGGCTTCATTTTGATGGTTATGTTTGACTGAGACAGTTCGCATACGCACTCTGGGTTGTTGTGAGGGGAGTACGATCACTCCATTTGGATACCGACCTGCCAGCAGTCCCGCTTCAATCTCAGGCGGTAAAACCACGCCTGTATTTCCAAACGTTCCATTTGCACCGAAGCTGTATGTTGAACTGGTATCGGGAACTCGGACACGGTAAGTATGGCTGGTGACCAGTGCAGAGATCAGTTCCGGTACTACGGATTCGTCTCCGATGACTTCCAGACCTTCACCAGCTCTCCGGACAATCAGGTTGGATCTGTTTTTCAAAGCTTCAATAAAGTAGACGATCGCTTGAGATGCATCCCTTCGGGAAAGTGCCTGCAGTGCTGATTCGCGAATTGCCTGCAGGGGATCTGACAATGCCAGCTCTGCCAGTGGTCTGAGAGGCTTGTCACCCGTAATCTGTGACAGAGTCGTGACGAGCAGCGAACGCACCAGGTAATTTTCATGTTTTCCCATCAGCCGCGCCAGGGCTGCTACTGCGAACGGGTCGTTGATAGACTGGATGTTTTTTAAACCATCCTGCTGTGACTGGACATCGTTACTATTCATTAGTGTCAGCCAGAGCTTGATTTTCTTAAACCATTTTCGCTCTTCAGCAATTTCTGCTTCATTCTTTTCCAGAAGTTCAAGTTCTGCCGTAGAGACGTATCGCCCTTTATATTTGATGTAACCATTTTTCCGCATGACATCATCGCGGGTCATCCACTCTCCATCTCTGTTTGTATAACCCAGTGCCGCACGTGCTTTCGCGTGATCCGGGTCCAGTAATAAAACTTTTTCCAGTTCTTCGTGACGTTGCGAAATCAGATGATTTTCAGAGCACCACTCAGCCAGTTCCAGATGTTCTTGAACAGTATCCGAGATTTGCCTGGCACGGGTTTCATATTCCTCCACAGACAGCGGACGATTGGTAACAAATTCGATCTGCCGGGCAGCGACCGCAATTCTGCTGCCACTCAAAGTTTCAATGATTCGAATTTCCTCTGTGTCCGAGTCATGTCTTTGCAGTTTGCCGCGTATTTCTCCCCCTGCCTTCAATTTAATCAGGTCGCAATTCCCTGGTACCTGAAAAGCAGTAATCGAAAACAACAGGCAGACCAGGAATGTCGTAGAGGATGATGACCGGAAATAAAATTCAGTAAACATGATGCTGTTTTCTCATGTCCGTATTAAGATATTTTATTTGTCAGAGTACCTGACTGAAGCTCAGTCGACTGTTCAATCATTTTATCATATCGTGTAAAAGCGGGACAGGAACTTTCTGTGAGATGACTGTTTTAAAACATCGCCACTGATGAAAAAATAAAAATGAAACGAGTCAGAAGGGCAAAAGTGTTCTCAAGTCAGTGCCAGTTTTATCTTCGACGGCTCATGGACCAAGATTGTAGGGGAATGTTCAGTGGTATTGGTGGAAATTCTTAAAATGATGTGATAACAAAGCTGGATTCTCGTTTGGGAGAGTGGGTAGAATAGGATGTGTTAGCCAGGGTGCATGCCGAAAATCCTGCGATGGAGTTGCTTTTTTCAGACCGATTTCGGTCTATGGCAGTCTGTATTGTAGACTTGGAGTGTGCAACTACTGTCTGGTCTCTCTGGTCCGGAACATTTTTTGTTCTGAAAAGAACGCTGTTCTAAAACTCATCTTGAAAAAGATTGTGCTATGCCTGTTTGGAAGAAATTGACGACTGCTTTGCTGACATTAGTGCTTTCAGTTTCCGGAACTGATTGCCTGATGGCTCAGCGATTAAATGAATCTTCGGTAGGTATCACGATACCGACACAGCGGCAATTGGGACAATACGATCTCGAACGTGTCTGGTGGGGCCAGGCGACGGTGGATCCACAACGGGACCGGATCGTGCATCTGACCATTGATGAAATCAATCTCTATGCCCTTTCCACAGCCGGCATTATCACTGCATTCAATAATGAAACTGGCAAAAAACTGTGGTCGACTCAGTTAGGGCGTGGAAACAATATCAGTTATCCCCCGGTATCCAATTCCAAATATGTTTACATCACAGTAGGTACAAAATTGTACGCGATTGAGCGTTTGAATGGCGAAATCGACTGGGAACTGCAACTGCCGGGCTCCCCTTCAACCAGCCTCACAGTAGATGAAGATACAATTTTTGTGGGCACATTGAGTGGTCGGGTGTATGCATGGGATTTGGAAAAACTGGACGAATTAAGTAATGAGTCCAGACTGCCGGCTTGGCGGGAAAGAGCAATTCGATGGACCTATCAGACAGGTGATGCGATCAACACTCCTGCCCTGGTTACAAATCGGACTTTACTGTTTGCCAGTCAGGATGGATCACTTTATTCAGTAACACTTCAGGAGCGGCAACTTGCATTTCAGTTCGAGACTGACGCACCGATTTCCGCCAATCTCGCTGAAGATGATAAAAGCATTTTTCTGGCCTCTGAAGACCAGAATCTGTATTGTCTGAATATATTGAATGGTATTGTGCGCTGGAGGATTCGAACCTCATTTCCATTAGTCATGCCTGTTTCTGTCCTGGAGAATGAAGTCTATATTTCCTCAAAGAAAAACGGTCTGTTTCAGCTTTCAGCTCTGTCAGGTCAGGAGCAATGGTGGCAACCTCTGGGCTCACGATTTATCTCAATGTCGCCGACTCGTGTCTATGCGACAGATGAACTTGGAAATTTACTGGTGCTGTCCCGCACCGACGGTGCAGTTCTTTCGGCTGTTCCTCTTCGTAAATTTCAGGTTAAACTCATGAATGAGCAGACGGATCGGATCTTCTGCGCTTCAGAATCTGGGATTATTTTGTGTCTGAAACAGAAGGATCTGCCATTTCCGATCCGATTTAAAAATCAGGATAAGTATCCGATTCTTCCCGAGGTGGTGCCAGAATCTGCCGTTAAGGATCCGCAGGCAGAGACTCCTGCCGATAGTGAAAACGCCGATAACTAGTGGAGTGTCATTTTAAATTTGGGGTTGATAGATACCACGAGAGTGCGATAACGGAGCACGTAAACAACACAACCAACCTTCAATTTCCAGCTTGACAAAGCACTGAATCTGCATTTCGTGCCTCTCCTGCTACTCAGCTCTCATTTGTTTTCTGAACGCCTACTGGCTAAACTGAGTCCGTGTTGTGCATGGAACGACTCTGGCATACTCTGCAGCTGGAAGTCTGTTTATATCAGGCACGGGGAACTTCTTAAAACGACAGAGGGACTTTGTTTCTTCTGTATTCTCAGGTGATTGACGAAAAAACAAATGAGTAATTCGCATCCACGTCGTGCACTAGTAAGTGTCAGTGATAAAACGGGACTTGATGGATTTGTAAAAGGCCTGGCAGAACTGGGTTTTGAATTTATCTCTACAGGTGGCACGCGCCGCTATCTTGAAGAGCAGGGAGTCCAAGTCATCGATATCTCAGAATACACGGGATTTCCTGAGATAATGGACGGGCGTGTAAAGACATTACATCCCAAGGTCCACGGCGCAATTCTGGGGCGTCCCGATCTGGCCAGTGATGCGGCTTCCATTCAGGAATTTGAGATTGTTCCCTTTGAACTGGTGGTCTGTAATCTTTATCCATTTGAAGAAACGATTGCCAAACCAGAAGTCTCTCTCTCAGAGGCGATTGAACAGATCGATATCGGCGGTCCCAGCATGGTAAGGTCAGCTGCCAAGAATCATGCTTATGTGGGAATTGTGACTTCGCAGACTCAGTACTCTCATGTACTGGAAGCCTTACAGTCAGGCCCACTGACCGCAGAGTTACGTCTGCAGCTTTCGGCAGCTGCCTTTGAGATGACGGCGTGCTATGATCGTGCCGTTGCTAATTACATGGCATCCGTTCTGCCAGGCAGTGACTCCACACGATTTGACCAACAGATCAGTATCAACCTGGTTCGCCGCGATCAGTTGCGATATGGTGAAAACCCCCATCAAAGCGCAGCATTCTATGTTGAGAAACAACCGCCGGCAGCAAGTGTGGCACAGGCAGAGCAGTTAAACGGAAAAGAACTTTCCTACAACAACTATCTCGATCTGGATGCGGCTCTGCAGATTGCTGGCGATTTTGATAAACCTGCCGCGGTCGTGATTAAGCATACCAATCCTTGCGGTTGTGCTACCGCGGATTCACTGGTGGAAGCCTTTGAAAAAGCTTATGCAGGAGACCCGATCAGCGCCTTTGGATCGATCATCAGTTTCAATCGTTCTCTGGACAAAGCAACTGCGGAAAAATTATGTGAACCCAACCGCTTTATTGAAGCGATTATTGCACCTGATTATGAACCAGAGGCTTTTGAGTTGCTGACGACGAAACCCAAGTGGAAAAAAAATGTCAGACTCATGAAATGCCCTATGATGAAAGCACCTGAGGTTGCCTCGCTTGATTATCGTAGAGTCTCCGGAGGCCTGCTTGTTCAGGAAAAAGATGAACTACGTGATGATTCCGCTGATTGGAAAGTCGTAACCAGTCGCGAACCATCGCTTCAGGAAATGAACGATCTGGCATTTGGCTGGATTGTCTGTAAGCATGTAAAATCAAACGCGATCGTGTTGGCAAAGGATGAAATGCTGCTGGGAGCAGGGGCAGGTCAGATGAGCCGTCTGGACTCTTCCTATATAGCCGCTTATAAAGCCGGGGAGCGGAGCCAGGGAGCCGTCGTGGCATCTGATGCGTTCTTCCCGTTTCGAGATGGAGTTGATGAAGCTGCCAAAGCTAGTGTAACTGCCATTATTCAACCAGGTGGATCAGTAAAAGATGAGGAAGTGATCAATGCCTGTAATGAGCATGGTATTGCGATGATCTTTACCGGCCGGCGGCATTTCAAACACTAAGAAGGTCTCAGCTCTCTTTATCACTCCTGACTTGTCAGTAAGGCATTTGTTACAGTTGACGAGTGATATGAAGGTAGAGTTGAGGAACCTCGATAAGCATAGTGATATTGACGCTGTTTGAGGAATGACAATTTTATAGAACAGATGAAATTAAAGGAGCCTTCTTCAGAGAAGAAGGCTCCTTTCGTTATGGCTTATTGATTCGGATGGTTCCGAATGCGTTTGGATAATTGAATTATCCCTTGGCTTTAGAAGACGAGAATCACGTCTGTACCAACAGTAAACTGGCTGTCTTTGGTACCACCGTCAGATGTGGTCCAGGGATCTGCTCCATCAGCCCAGTCCCAGCGAATTTCAGGACGAACCTGAATGCAGGAATTGATCTTGTGGTTGATACCTGCAGTGATTTCGTAGTAGTTCGTACCAGGATTACCCAGCTGAGTACCATTGTGATCACGCCACCATTCAACTCGCATACCGGCACGCGTTGAGTCGCACATGTCGTAGAACAGATACTGGTTGATGCCGTAGGCTTCAGCATCGTCTCCTGGATCTGCAGCATCACCATTCATGAAGAACATATGGTCGTGCTGGAAGACATAAGACAATTTATCTGACAGTTTCTGCTGAGCTACGATACTGAAGACGGTCAGGTTGGAAGTTCCACCCAATGCGTCATTTTCACCACCAGAGCTGATGGCAAAGATCAGTGAGGTATCTTCACTGTCGCTGGTCCAGCCGATAGAACCCAGGAAGCTCCACTCATTATTCTGATTTTCAAAATCGTCCCAGCCTGTGGTGATACCACCGGACACAGCAACGTTGTCACTCAGATCAGTGCTGGCTAACACACCGGTATGAGTAAACGGCTCATCATACTGCATTGTATAAGAATGTGAGTAGAAGAAGTTTCCGGTGGCAGGCACAACTTCATATCCAATCAGTGTATAGAAGTGACCGGCATTGATGGTCACACCGTTTCCGATGGGAGCATAAAATGAAGCGTACAACTGTGGCATCGCCAGTCCAATCTGGTTGGCAGTAGCGTTGTCGTTGTCTGACCAGGTTCCGTCGAAGTTCGGGGTATTGTTTGGACCACCGAATACGGCAGTGTCAGCGGCGTCAGAACCGACTAACAGATCGACACGACCACCCCAGCCAAAGCAGTCTTCGTTGGCTGCAGCGTCTTTTTCCAGAGCGAAATACAGCTGGTTCATCATGAACTGGCTGTCAGCCTGGTTAAATCCTACACCGGGAGTGTTCAAGTCGTTCGCAGGACGGTTACCATTGAAGGTAATACCGAATTCCAGCCAACCACTGAGTTTCCAGCCGTTATCTTCGAGGAAATTTCCACAGCCATCGCAATCGTCGAACAGACGAGTCAGGCGGCCACTGCAGCAGTCTCCATCATCACCAGCTTCTTCGCCACAACAGGTATCAGGATTGGTACAGGTTGGAGCACAAGTCTTCGGTGCACAGCATTCTGCTGTTAACCGATCGAGTTCTGCAGCTAACTTTGTACCAGCATCCTCATACACTTTCGTGCAGCAGGCATTGGGTTGATCTGGTGTGCAAGAAGGGGCACAACCAGCATCACCACCAAATGCAGGTGATACAGCCATGAGACCCAGCCCACTTAAGAGGAGCCCAGTCAGTCTGGCTTTTCTTTTCAGTTCATTCAGTTTTCGCATATTTAAACTCCTGAGTACACGCTAAAGGTGCTTGGTCTCCATACCGTCAGAAGAGAGGCGTATATGCTTTCCAAAATAATGAATTGGGTGAAGCCATACTGACGGTCTAATCAAAATACCATCGTTACAATCAGATGACCTGCGAGGTCCGATAAATTGAGCGCTTACATAACGATGGCTCTAATACGGAATATCGGAATTCTCCGTAGTCACTTTGATGAAAAGAGATACGTCAAGAATAACCTGACTGATCAGGAAGGTCTGACTCGTTCGGCCAGATACCGGAAGCGTTAAAGCTTAACAGATAGTAAATTATGTTAAACTTGCGCGAAGAATAAGCAGTCCGGTATGCGAGTTTAGGCTCAATCCAGAATTGAGGCTTAAGTATAAGACTTTATCGGGAGAGTAATTATGTGGCACTTGCAAACAGTGCGTCGACGAATCCCTGTGAGTTAAACAGCTCCAGGTCATCAATTTGCTCACCGACACCGACGTATTTCACGGGTATTCCCATCTTCTGACGGATGGCAACGGTAACTCCCCCCCGGGCTGTACCATCTAATTTTGCTAAAATTAATCCAGAACATTCGATAGATTTCGAAAAATGTTCTGCCTGGCTGATTCCATTTTGTCCAGTGGTAGCGTCCAGGACTAATAAACTTTCGTGAGGTGCATTCGGGATTTTTTTGCCGACAACCCGTTTGATTTTTTCCAGTTCCTCCATCAGGTTTGTGTGAGTTTGAAGGCGTCCTGCTGTGTCGATAATCAGGTAATCTACGCCGGTTTCCAGGGCTCTTTCGCAACCTGAATAGGCCACGCTGGCAGGATCTGTACCATCAGGTCTGGTGACGATTTCACAACCTAATCGATTTGCCCACATCGTGAGCTGTTCAACTGCAGCGGCCCGGAATGTATCTCCGGCTGCTAATAATACCGTTTTGTTCTGTTTCAGGATCAGATTTGCCAGCTTTGCAATCGAAGTGGTTTTTCCGACACCATTCACTCCTGCCACCAGAATAACAGTGACGCCGTCTGAATTCTGATTTAAAGGAGATAATGGGTCTGTGATATCCCATTTTGTATCTCCCTCCCCTTCGAGAAGCGTACGGATTTTCTCTTTTACTGTCTCTTCGATTTCATCGAGAATGACAGTACGTCCGCCATGTTTTTTACGGATTTCCTCGCAGATGGCTGAAGAGGCAGTAACCCCCATGTCCGTTTTGATCAAACGGGCTTCAAACTGTTCAATTTTCTGGTCATCCAGGATTTCGCCCGCTTTGAATAAATCGCGAACGTCGGTTCTCAATACTTCTTTTGTTTTTTCTAAACCACGTTTTAATCGGTCAAACAGACCCATTTTAATTCTCTCTTTTTGCAGGCAGCTGATTGAAATATGTTCTGAAATACCAGGAAATACCAGAATGTCAGACGGGGATAATATAGTGTCGGGCGTCAGACAGCAAGTATCTGCTTTTCTGATATCTATTTAAAAATCTACTGTGGCATTGTTGATTAAGTTGTTAAATCGTTGAATTGCCTCTTCCCAGACGGACTTTTCCTGAGGTTCATAACGACTGGTCTCAACTGAATTCAGCACGATCTCCCTAATTTCGGACAGGGATCTGACCGCTCCAGCAGCTCTTGCCTGAACTAATACATTACCAAGTCCTGTGGCTTCGACCGGACCGATAATGACAGGTATCTGGCAGGCATTCGCAGTCAATTGATTCAGGAGTTCGTTTTTGGTTCCTCCCCCGACTATGTGAATGACTTCCAGAGGAGTTCCTGTTAATTCTTCCAGCCAGCCAGCGACTTTCTGGTATTTCAAGGCCAGGCTTTCCAGAGCACAACGAATATATTGTCCGGGAGTTTCCGGGACAGGCTGACTGGTTTCTGTGCAGTACTGTGTAATCGCTTCCAACATGTCAGGAGGGCTTAAGAATCGTGAATCATCCGGGTCAACAAGCGAACGAAACGCTTCTGCAGAAGCTGCAGCTTCCGCCAGTTCAGAATACTCCATAGTTTGGCCCTGGCGTTCAAAAGCGCGCTTGCATTCCTGCACGAGCCAGAGTCCCATGATATTTTTGAGTAATCGATAAGTGCCATCTATGCCCCCTTCGTTTGTGAAGTTCAATTCGAAGGCTCGTTTGCCTAATACCGCGGAATTGACTTCGACACCCATGAGTGACCATGTACCAGAACTGATGTAAGCCCAGTTTGGATTACCAGTTTGAGTCGTCGGAATGGCGGCGACAGCAGAAGCCGTGTCATGTGTCGCAGGAGCGATGACATCAATTTTACCGAGCCCCGTGATCTGCATGATGTCTTCACGCAACGTTCCCAGTTTCGTCCCCGGTGAGACCAGTTTGGGAAGCATGGCGGTGGGGATCTCCAGTTTTCGGAGCAATTCATATGCCCAGTCTCCCGTCACGGGATTCAGACATTGCGTCGTCGTTGCATTGGTGAATTCCACGACCTGGCTGCCGGAGAGTAACCAGTGAAAGAAGTCAGGTATCATCAGAAATGTTTTCGCCTGATCAAGGAATTCAGGGTCAGTCTGCTGCATCGCTAACAGCTGGTACAAAGTGTTAATTTCCATAAACTGGAGACCGGTAGCGTCAAATATTTCCTGTTGAGGGACTCGCGAAGTGGCAAGATTCAGCATTCCCTCAGTGCGGGGATCTCGATAGTGATATGGTTGCCCCAGCATTTCCTGTTTTTCGGATAGCAGAACATAGTCGACTCCCCATGTATCAACGCCGACGGAAATAATCTGGTTACCATATTTTTGTGCGGCCAGAGAGAGCCCTTTCAGAATGGAAGCCCAGAGGCCGGTTACGTTCCAGCGTCGTGTACCTGCGAGGGGGACAGGGCCATTACTGAAACGATAAATCTCTTCCAACTGGATTTTGTTTTCATTCAGGATGCCTGCGAGAACACGTCCACTTTCTGCTCCCAGATCAATACCTAAAAAACACTGCGCCGGCATGGATAGTCCTTTTTATCTCAATAAAGTCTTCTGGTTGATATGAAGAATGGTATGTAGGTTTCAGCCCCCTATCATACAATAACTTCACTTTAAATTCATTGGATACCGGTTGTCGCTCAATAAAGAATATCAGATCATGGATTCTTATTATGAGATGATTGTGGTTTTGGAAATCAGACTCTATCCTGAAGAAAAACCATATCATTTATTTCACTTAAACCGGCAACTATTTGAGATGAAAGATGCGATGAAACTGAAACTCCTGGCGGTTTTCCTGTGTTTTTCGATATTTCAGTCGGAATCTCCTGCCGCTCCGCCTGTAAAACTGATTTTCGATACGGACATGGGTAATGACATTGATGATGCATTGGCACTAGCTGTCATCCATGCTTTACAGAGCAGGGGAGAATGTGAACTACTGGCAGTCACCAGCAGTAAAGATAATCCCTGGTCGATTATGTACTGTGATGTCGTAAATTCATTTTATGGCCGCCCTGGTATCCCCCTGGGCACAGTCAGCAAGGGAGTGACAAACCTTGAGGGCTCCTATACTCGTAAAGTGGTGGAAACGTCTGAGAAGGGGCAGCCTGTATTTGCACGCCGTTTTCAAAATGCAGAACAGATTCCGGATGCGGTTTCCGTCCTGAGGTCTACGCTGGCAGCACAGCCCGATCATTCAGTGGTTCTTGTTGTCGTCGGTTTTTCAACGAATATCGCGAGACTGCTTCAGTCACCCGGCGATCAGATCAGTCCACTGACGGGACTGGAACTTGTGTCCCGAAAAGTGAAACTGCTTTCTCAGATGATAGGACGCTTTGACCGGGATAAACCTGCTGACTTCCATGAGTATAATGTTAAACTGGATGTTCCTGCTGCAAAAACGGTTTATAAATTGTGGCCTGCTGAAATTCCCATTGTCGTTAGCGGCTGGGAGGTGGGGCGTGCGATACAGAATCGAGCCAGTAGTATCCAGAACGATTATGATTATGTGAAATATCATCCGGTAAAAATGGGATACGAATATTGGCATGAAATGCCTTATGATCGCCCCACCTATGATTTAACAAGTGTGCTGTATGCAATCAGGCCCGGTCGTGGTTACTTTGGACTGTCGAAGCCAGGTCAGTTTAAGATCAACAAACTCGGAAAGCTGGAACACACTGTCAAACCTGACGGAAACCAGCAATATCTTACTTTGACTCCGGATCAGATAATCAGGGTACAGGAAGTTCTGGAAAATCTCTCCAGTCAACCACCTGCGAAGTAGAACAAATTTAACCTCTCATTTTTTCTCCTGGAGGAGGATTCCTGTGAATCAGAAGACGGAAGATCATGTAGAACCATCCTTCGGTAAGCGTTTTCAAACCGCTTTGAAGAATCTGGGAATCGGAATTATTTTCCTGATGGCGGGGTTGTTTTTGCTCTGGCATAACGAGACTGAAATCCTCGAGCGGGAACTCAGAATTTCCCAGGCCGAGTCTGTCTTGTCCGAGAATCAGGATGAGGCCTCCGCGCAGCAGGGGCAGACAAATACGGAGAGTCGTAATTTAGAATCTACAACTCTTTTCAACTGGGGGCTGCGGTTTGCCGGATGGATTATTGTATTTCTGGGATTAGCAACACTGTTCAAACCGCTTGTTGTACTCGTTGATAAGATCCCTTTCCTCTGGAATTTTGTAGGCCGTGGAATCACAGTCTTTGCTTTGCTGAGTTCCTGCAGTCTGACACTGGTTCTCCTCTCAGCTGTCTGGATGGTAGCGCGACCTGTATTTGGCGCGGTGTTACTGATCTCGGGGATCGTACCACTATTCATTCTCTATCGTTCCGGCAGACGAGCCCGGTTAAGACATGCCCTCCGAAATGCCTGATGCTATTCAGGCTCCGGATAAAAAATGTAAAAGATGCAAACCTGAAAGGTCTTACCTGCCTTTTCCAGGTTGCCGGTGTTGTTGTTCCTCGTTGATCTGGTTCCCAACTTTCTGCCTGAGATCTCAGGATTCCTACAAGTCGAATAACCCGTATAACCGATACCTTTGATATATCTAATACTCTCCAGGCAGATATTCCTGCGCTGAAGAGGGAATATTCAGGGTCTGCCTGAGGTTTTAGGCAGTTTCGTTGAGCCACCGGCTTGTAGACTTCTTTAACATGAGATTGAAGTAGAACATGGTAAATCCGGCCTACCGATTATTGCTTGGGATGGTTGTTCTCCTGTCAGGGGTAGAGACACTTTCTGCACAGGCTCAATATTCTCCCGATATGGGAGCGATGATCCAGCCTGTCAGTTACAATGCGGCTGCTGCTTATCGTCCCAGGCACGAGCCTGAAATGATGTATGAACCATCTCCGGAATACTATCAGTCGGTTGATGCGTATCCCGCAGAATATTATGGAGGGATGCCTCAAGACGATTCTGTCATGCGGGTTCTTCCAGAAGATCGTGGCTGGGGTTACGACCATCCAATGGATGGATATTTTAGTCGACTGGCCCATAACAGCTGGATACGTGTGGAATACCTGCTTTGGAAAGCGCCTCCGGGAAACATGCTGATTGGTGCTCAAAACGATTCAGGTGATGATCCACGCAACCCGTATACTACAAATGATTTTCTGGGATTCCCTACTCTCTCGACGAAAGCCGCCGATTTGAGTTCTATTGGCAGCGAAGGCTCTAACGGTATTCGCGGCACCTTTGGTATTGATTTTGAAAGCGGTACCATAGAGGCTATCTTCTTCGGCATGAAGACCGATGCCAGCGGTTTTTCTTATGATCAGAATGATCTACTCGGTCCTTCCTTTGGTGAGACCGATATGATTTCAATTCCTCTCTTATTCAATGGGGAAGTATCTTCTCCCCAGCGGAATTTCAATCAGAAATTTAGCGTCGACTATAAAACGCAGGCGTGGGGAGTGGAAAGTAATTATGTCTTCAATACGGAAAATCTGTTTTTTCGGACCTATTATGGAGACGGTGGATTTCAGATTCGTCCGCTGGCTGGTTTTCGTTATCTGAAAATCGGTGAAGAGATGGTGGTGAAAGGTGACTTTGAGCGCGCAGACACGGACCCACCATTCCCGTTTTTTCAGTCCACAATCAGGAGCCAGACGAACAATAAGCTATATGTTCCTCAGGCTGGTATCCGAATGGAATTCGTGCATCCCTGGTTCACGATTGCGGCTGAACCAAAGGTTGGTTTCGGAGTCAATCACTACAATGGCAATGTTGTGACTGATCAATTCCTGGGACCGGATGATCCGAATCATCATACTTCGATATCCAAGACGCGCTTTTCACCGACGTTCGAATTTGGTATCAATGCCCGCTTTCATCTAAGTGAATACTTCACCTTCAACGTTGGTTATAACTTCCTGTGGGCTAATCACGTTGCCCGGGCAGGGGGAATTCCCTATTACAACCTGGACGGTTCTTTCGCTGCCAATGATGTCTCAATTCAAGCCCAGGACAGTACGGATACATACAAACTCCATGGTCTTGTCTTAGGGGGAGAATTCAGCTGGCCATAATACATGGCGTGTCAATGCTGACTCAGCTTATGCGATCAGTTTATCGACCACTTTACCGCCGACGTTCGTCAGTCGAATATCCAGACCACCAAAATTCTGAGCCAGTTTCAGATGATTCAGGCCAAACAAATGCAGCAGCGTGGCATGAAAATCATTGATGTGAACAGGGGCTTCTTCGACTGACCAACCCAGTTCCGTCGTTTTACCGATGACCTGTCCGCCTTTGACTCCCCCACCTGCCATCCACAGACTGAAAGCGCCCGGATGATGGTCTCGGCCAGTGACTGCTTTTGAGCCAGTCCGGTTTTCTCCCAATGGTGTCCGTCCGAATTCACCAGCCATCACGACCAGCGTTGAGTCAAGAAGACCCCGCTGTTTAAGGTCTTTGAGGAGTGCAGCTACGGGCTGATCGACGATTCCTGCGTTTCGTTTTATACCGGCATCCAGACCGCTGTGGTGGTCCCAGGAGGCGTGATAAAGATTGACGAACCGGACTCCGCGTTCCACCATTCGCCGAGCCAGCAGGCAATTCCGTGCGAAAGCAGCTTCTGCATCGGCGCCGCCACCACGCTTACCGGTCTTGGCATCTCCTTTGCGGTTCACTCCATAGGCTTCCTGTGTTTCCTTCGTCTCGCTGGATAACTCAATGAGTTCGGGCGCCGAAGACTGCATTTGAAAAGCGAGTTCATAGCTGGCGATCCGACTCGCGATTTCATCATCGCCTGTGGCAGCAAGTTGTTCGTTGTTCAGCTTCGTAATCGCTTCCAGACCAGACCTCTGCATTGTGGGAGTGATGCCGGGAGGATTGTTCAGATTTAATACCGGCTCACCCTGATTTCGGAATAATACACCAGCGTATGTCGAGGGCAGTGAGCCGCTGGACCAGAGCGAAGCGCCCCCACTGGCACCCCGTCCTGCGGTCAACACAACATATCCAGGCAGATTGTTCGACTGGCTACCCAACCCGTAGGTTAACCATGACCCAACACTGGGCCTGCCAAAACGTCCGACACCCGTATTCATCATCAACTGGGCCGGATGATGGTTGAACTGTTCGGTATACATCGAACGGATCAAGGCGATGTCGTCCGCACAGGTAGCAATATTGGGGAGTAAATCAGAAAATTCGGTTCCGCATTCGCCCGACTTCGTGAATTTTCTCGGACTGCCGCTCAGGGTTGCGGTCTCTTTATTAATGAAAGCGAACCGCACCTTCTCAGTCAGCTCTTTGGGGAGAGGCTGACCGTTTAATTCCTGTAACTTGGGCTTAGGGTCATACAGGTCAATCTGGCTGGGACCTCCTGCCAGAAATATGAAAATGCAGTTTTTCGCGGTGCCGGGAAAATGTGAATCTTTGGGAGACAGGGGATTTGTCGCATTCTTTTCCGAGGCAATTAATCCCTCTTTTTCCAGCATTGAAGCCAGAGCGTAGCTGGCGACACTACAGGATGAATTCATCAGGAAGCGACGTCGTGCCAGATTCAGATTGAATGGTTCGGTGTTCATCATTGCATTGTTCCGTTAGAGAGATGCCAGTCTGTGTCGAGTTTTGCTGTAGCGTCTTCAATGCCCTTTGGGTCGAGTCTATTAGTTGAGAGACGCTTTGGTTAAATGTAATACGCTCCAGCACGCAGGGAAAGTTGGCATTCTTAGGTTAACCGCGGGTTACAAATTCATCGAGATTCATTAAAACCCGTCCAATCATAATCCAGGTTGCGACTTCTTTCGGTGTACTTCCTTCAGGGATCTGGAGTTGATTCGTTAAATCGCTGACTGCTGTCTGATCTGCTTCCAGTAGTTTTGTCTGTTCCTCATGAAGCTGACGGATAATTTGAATTTCCTGAGCTGAAGGCTGCCGTGCCAGACAGAGCTCAAACGCAAAATTGATTCGCTCATCGAGTGAAAGGTTATTTTGCTGAGTCCTATCCACGATCCGTGTGCCCAGCTTTTGAGAACACTCAAAAAAGACCGGGTCATTCCAGATCGTTAATGCCTGCAGTGGTGTATTGGAGCGCTCCCTACGGGTACAACTCAGATTTGAATCGGGGGAGTCAAACGTCATCAGCATGGGATAAGGGACGGTACGTTGAAAGAACGTATATAGTCCACGCCGGTAGCGGTCATCTCCCTGACTGGCTGTCCATTTCACCGAATTGGCATAACCCAGGTTCGCGATCCCTTCGGGCTGGGGAGGATTCACGCTGGGGCCTCCTACTTTATGCTTTAACAATCCGCTGACGGACAATGCCTGATCGCGGATGATTTCTGCTTCCACCCGCAGGCGGTTCTGGTGAGACAACCAGGTATTATACGGATCGCGTTCCGCAAGTTCCGGACGGTTCGTTGAAGACTGGCGATAAGTTGCGGATGTGACGATCAGCTTGTGAAGCTGCTTCAGACTCCAGTTATTCTTGCGAAACTGAGTCGCCAGCCAGTCGAGTAATTCCGGATGTGAGGGGGGCTCTCCCTGCGTGCCAAAATCATTGACGGTAAATACGATTCCCCGACCAAAGTAACGGCTCCAGATACGGTTCACGGTCACTCGGGCTGTTAATGGGTGACGGGACTCGAACAGCCAGCGTGCCAGATCGAGACGGTCTGGGCTGGTCGTTCCGATGGGGGGCAGGACCGCAGGTGTATTGGCTTTGACTTCATCTGCAGGGTTCAGGAAGTCACCTCTTACCAGCAAGTGTGTTTTGCGTGGTACTTTCAGGTGATCGACAACCTGTGCTTTCGTGGTTTCAGCCGGATCACGCGGCGCTTTTTTACGATGGGCAAGTTCTTGCGCTTTCAGTTTCTTTAGCTGAGGATCGATGGTTTTATAATACTCCAGCAGTTCCTGTCGTTGTTCAGAAGTTCTCTGCTCAGCCGGGGTTTTCAAGGTCTCGACGATCAGGTCTGTCATACCAGTAAGAGGCAATGGTGTGTCGGCCGTCGTAAGTGAAATGCGAAAGCGTCCCAGATTATGATATGTTTTTTTCGTAGTGGACTGCTGCAGCGAAACGGTGACCAGCGTCCCCTTTTCGAAACCGAATGGTTTTTTCGCCTCGAACGTAGCAATCTGCTGTTTTCCTTCCTGAGGAGCAATGGACCAACCGGTATGAGGACTGTTGTTGATGACACGATCAACTTTGTAACCATCCATTTCAAAGCTGGCTTTTGCATTCTGTAATGCAATTTCACTGGCAGATTCAGGAGTTTCCACAGGCGCCGTTTCAAGCGTAAGCATGGTCAATTCGAAATCGCCAGTAGCACTGCGGCCAGGACCCTGCCTGGGTAGACTGGGGTCGGTGAGTGCTTCGAGTCGAATGCCTTTGATGTTCTGCAGATTTGTTTTAAAAGTGACTGTATAAATTTCTGCGCGACCTGGATTTTCACCCTCTGCCAATACGCTACGATCCGGCAGGATTTTCAGTGTCGTTTTCTGTTTGGCATTCACTGTTTCCGGATTCAGGATCGTCCAGACGGGTTTTTGTTCTGGTATCTGTTTTTCCCACTGCATCAGCGCTGATGCCAACTCGTTCTGTTCATAATCCTGAATCGCCTGTACCAGGGGCTGATGGGCACCCTGATAGACTTGGTTGGCTTTATCGAATTTCGCCTGATCAGCAGGCAGGGGAGCTCCAATATCGGGTTCTGTGAGCGAATTGAAAAAAGAGTACAGGCGATAATATTCCCGCTGTGTGATGGGATCATATTTATGAGTGTGACACTGGGCACATTCTACAGTAATACCCAGCCAGATAGATCCCAGGGTATTCGTACGGTCCACAGTCCGTTTGACGCGATCTTCCTCCGGATCGGTTCCCCCTTCCGTGTTAATCAAGGTATTGCGATGGAATCCAGTAGCCACCAGTTCGTCCAGAGAAGGATCCGGAAACAGATCGCCGGCGATCTGCTGCTTTGAAAACTGATCGAAGGGAAGATCCTGATTCAATGCATTGATGACCCAGGTTCGCCAGCGCCAGGCATGGGGACGCTTCCGGTCCTTTTCGTAGCCATCACTGTCTGCATACCGGGCCAGGTCAAGCCAGTGTCGTGCCCAGCGTTCCCCATAATGCGGTGAGGCCAGCAGATGGTCGACCAGTTTTTCATACCAGTTTGGGTTGGGATCAGAGTTCCATTTCTGCCAGTCGTCAACAGAGGGAGGCAGTCCGGTCAAATCCAGATAGATGCGGCGAATCAGAGTGCTGCGGTCCGCTTCTTCCGAGGGGCTTACTTTTTCCTGTTCCAGTTTCTGCAGGATAAATGTATCGATACCATTTTTGACCCAGTCGGTCTGCTGTACCTCGGGTAAAGAAACTTCCTTGATGGGCTGAAATGACCAGTGGTCTGAACCAGCCAGACCTGTATTTGAGTCTGGCACTTCGGGCCAACTGGCTCCCTGTTTGATCCAGCGCCGGACCAATGCCAGTTCCTCTTTACTTAAGGGGGTTCCTTCACCTTCCGGGGGCATCTGGTCGCCATCCCCAGTGCCGGAAATGCGATGATAGAGCTCGCTGTTATGGCTGTCGCCCGGAGTAATTGCCCGGCCACTGTCTCCCCCTTCCAGGGCTCGACTTTTCAGATCCAGGCGAAATCCACCCTCCTGGACTTCCCGACCATGGCAGGAATAGCATTTGGTCTGAAACAGGGGTTTGATCTGTTTCAGAAAATCGATTTTATCTTTTTCTGCAACAGCTTCTGCGGCAGGCAGAAATTGAGGCTGGAGTAACAGTAAACTCGGGCTCAACAGCCAGAGAGTTGAACAAAAGAAGAGGCGGTTCATTTGCTTGCCCTCATTTTATCAGGCAATTCAACGATCCGGGTGCGTCTCTGGAAGGCCAGTACTGCTCCATTGCAGCATGGGAGAACAGGTAAGTCCCCTGAGTGATCGTTCTACTATATTACTATGTCACAGCTGCGGATGTCAAATAATGATTCGGTGATCCACTTCTCAAGCAGAAGATAGCAGTAATTCGCAACTACAGTCGTTCAACCTGTTGAAAGAGGCCATTGCGATCACTTGCTTGTAAAATGGTTGAATCTGCTATTTATTTTTATCAGCGACCGGGATTGAAGCTTCGATGGGGAACAGTTTCAGTAACATGGTTTTGTTGGGCCGGGAACCATATTCGCAAAGCTCAAATGATTCCGCGAATTTGACCTGCTTGCCGACTTCTTCTCCATAGATGTTAATCAGTTCTGTACGGTATTTGTTCGCTTCTGATGATTGACGGCGTGACCAGGCAGGACGCAGATATTCAATTCGTAATTCCGGTGGATCTGCAGGGGGAACTTTCGCAGCACGTTCCGGGCTGCCTCCAGCTCCTCCTTCGAGCGATTGCGAAACGAGTTGTGCAACAGCTTTCAGTTTCTGATCGAAAACATTATCGACGGCTACCACCACATCAGGTCGAAAGGGGTAGGGCTTCTGGAAACCATCGCTGGAGTACATGAAGACCGGGTTTTTCTTCAAGCGAGGGATATCAGGACAGAAATAAGGGACGGTTACCATAAACGCGGCATCCTGAACCAGTACGCCAACATATCGGTGGTCTGGATGGTAGTCCCAGGGACGATGAGAAATAACAAGATCGGCATTCCATTCCCGAATCAGTTTTACGATTTTCTTACGGTTCTCCAGAGTCGGGAGTAGTTCCCCATCATGAATATCCAGGACTTCCGATTCGACTCCCAGAATTTTTGCTGCTGCTTTGGCTTCGGCGGCTCTTCGTTGAGCTAATGTGCCACCTGCCATCTCAAAGTGACCAATGTCTCCATTTGTCACGGAAACCAGTTTTACTTTATGCCCCTGTTGAGCCCACAGGGCAGCCGTCCCGCCATTTTTATATTCTGCATCATCTGGATGAGCTCCGAAACAGATAATGCGTAACGGGGTTTCTTCAGCTGCCTGGAGAGATGTGATATGACACAACAGCGGGAGTGTCATTAAAATTGTAGAGCAGATGATATTTCTCAGGTTCGGCCTCATGGTATTCAGCTCCAGTTATTTCGGTATGAATCAACGGACTTTTATTTAAAATACCTGAGACGTTGAGATGATGAAAGTGTGCCGCAAAAAAAAGGCTCGCAATTGCGAGCCTTAATTAAGCAGTCTTTTAAGACCGGATCGGTTTGATCATGTATTATTTTTCAAAACTGCGTCCGGTTTCTGTACGTGATTTAGTTGTGGAAGCTGTCTCTGTGCTTTCTTCTCTGTTACGGGCACGTGCATGAGCAATACTTACCAGTTGTGAAGCGTACTGCAGTTCTGCCTGATTGAAGTAAGGAGTGGGAGCGGCACCACCTAAATGTTTGACTGACTTTGCAGCCAGTTCCTGCCAGCTCATTTTATCTGCCAGATGCCAGGCTGCTGCCTGACCTGCCTGTTGATTGACACGACCGGTTGCAACGAGAAGGAGCAGTTCCTGAAGTGCTGGATCTTTGACCATTTCTTCTGTTGGAACCATGCGATATTCCATACGCGGTGCTGGCTCTGCTTTACCATGTTCCAGACAGACTGATGTGTAAGGAACCGAAACTGTTTTTTCGGGAGGGATAGAGAAAAAACCACCGCCGGCCCCGCCAGCTCCTCCGGCTCCCATTCCGCCAAGTCCGCCTCCCAGACCTCCGCCGCCACCGCCACCGGTTGTCTGTGCCTGTCCACCACCTTGACCACCGCCCAGTCCACCACCGCCAAGTCCGCCACCCAGTCCACCGCCGAGAGCACCTTGTTTCAGGACCTGAACTGCGAGGAAGGTATCCGGCAGTTTCACATTGAGTGGTTTCTCATTATTGTTGGAAATCAGAACGTTGCCGCCCTTCGAATTTTTGGCAATAATTTTGACATCGACCAGTCCTGCTTCCATAGCTTCAAACAGATCGTCAGCCTTTTCAGCGGATGGATCATATTTCTGTGGAGGGATCGGCTTTTTTGCTGCTTCCAGAGTGGTACTCAGGCAGAGTGCCAGACAAGTCACAGAAAAAAACATCAGTAAACGAGAAGCAGAGTTTGTGGACAACATAGAAAATGTTCCTGTGGTTCACTCGAAGGATACCACGTTGACGTGGTGTGAGATTAGTAATCACTCATCAATCTGAAATAGCTATTTACTACAACTATCCCAATATTATCATCTTACAGCATATTAAACGGGTCTGGCAACAAAAAGTTGTCGCGAAAGCGACTTTTTCACAACTCGGGCTACCGGCTTTTAATATAGAACCGGTCAGGTAAGCGGTGAGTCATATCAGTTTATGCCGATTATGAGGAGTAATACGGTGGCAGAACCTGTCGGGCAGCGTCATACTTCTAATAAATACGAGGCTGTTCACATGAGAGTGTGGAGGGAAGTCAAATTTTGATGTAGTGATTTATCTAACCCTTTAATGCTTTTGAGCCAGTAACTTATGGGAATTTAATAATGGTACGGGAGATTACAGCACAGAATGCCATCGATTACTTAAAAGAGATGGAGCAGTTATCCCCTGAGGAAGACGCAGTAGCGGAAGCACTTGCCTGGGGAGTTTCGAATATAGTCATCCGTATAGATCGCCGGGCAGGAGATGATTTTGTCATCAAACAGTCACGGAAGCAACTGCGAACTCAGGCAGAATGGTTCAGTCGGCTGGAACGGATCTGGCGGGAGCTTGAAGTGATGCAGGAATTGCAGAATCTGCTTCCGGCTGGAGTGGTTCCCCGCGTTCTGTTTGAGGACCGCGATAATTATCTGTTTGCGATGGAAGCAATCGATAAGGATCACAAGGTCTGGAAAGCGGAATTGCTGGATGGAAAATTTGATCTCTCCATTGCTTCACGGTTGGGGAGGTATCTGGGGGCCATTCACAGGTTGAGTTTTCGAAATCAGTCGTTTCAGGAGCGATGGGGGGACTGGGAAATCTTTGACCAGCTTCGCATTGATCCATTTTATCGGTACATCGTCAAAGCCCATCCGGAAATTAAAGATTGGGTGAATGATCTGATTACAGAAATGGAAGGCAATCGCATCTGTCTTGTTCTGGCAGATTTCAGTCCCAAAAACATTCTAATCTCTGGCGATCAGATTCATCTCGTCGATTTTGAGACAGCCCATTATGGCGATCCGGCATTCGATCTGGGTTTCTTTCTGAGCCATCTGGTATTGAAAGCAGTTTTCTTTCGCGAACGTGGAACGCATTGTATTCAACTGGTGGAGCGCTTCTGGGAACATTATCTGGCAGAAATTCACTCGCTCACTGCTTCCGGGGAAAAAAATACTTTTCCCATGGGACAACAGGAACTGGAGCGTCGGACGATCCGCCATCTGGCAGCATGTATGTTGTCTCGGGTTGATGGCAAGAGTACGGTTGATTATCTGAGTGAACCGGATATGCAGGACCAGGTACGCTCTTTTGCGCTCTCTCTGATTCTTGATCCCCCTGCTACGATACAGCAATCGACATTAAGATTGAATGAGATGCAGAATTCCTGAATGAGCTACGGGTGAAGATTCCGTTTTCTCCTGATATGATAGAATGATAATATTAAAGTATATCGTAGTTAATAAATGATGTTGCCGGTAATCACAGCGGGGAGTGTGATCTGAAATGACACAAATTGAGTATGTCCATGCACGCGAAGTATTTGACAGTCGTGGAAATCCCACCGTGGAAGTCGAGATCTGCTGTGCCGGTTCACGTTGCGGGCGGGCCATCGTTCCCAGTGGTGCCAGTACTGGGAAATTTGAAGCCGTTGAGTTACGGGACAAGGAGGCAGCTCGATTCGATGGTTTAGGAGTAACTCAGGCTGTCGAAAATGTAAGACGGGAGATCGCTGCTGCGTTAATCGGACAGGATGCTTCAGACCAGAAAGGCATTGATGCGATTCTCTGTGAACTGGATGGGACCGAGAACAAGTCTCGTCTGGGAGCCAATGCAATTCTGGGAGCTTCACTGGCAACGGCCTATGCTGCCGCAGAGTCACAGGGGCAGACCCCGGTCGAGCGTTTTGCTGAAATCTGGTCAGATTATATCAGTTCGGGCTTTGCAGAGGATACTGAGCAGACAACGCGGACGAATCTTCTGGCTCGTTCCATGTCGCTACCGCTGCCAATGGTCAATATGATTTCAGGTGGCTTGCACGCGGGGCGCAATCTCGATTTTCAGGACTTCCTGATTCTGCCTGTTGGTGCCACATCCTATCGGCAGGCTTTTGAATGGATAGTGACCATCTACCGCCGACTGGGGCAGATTCTCAACAAGACCGGCCACGAAGGAACTCTCATCGGTGACGAAGGTGGTTATGGACCGAAATTAAGTTGTAACAGTGAAGCAGTCAAGTTCATCGTTGCGGCAATAGAGGCTTCGGGCTTGATTCCCGGCGAGGATGTGGCGATTGGCCTGGATGTGGCCAGTACACACTTTTACGATGCTGCAACCGATACGTATCATCTGAATGCGACAGGAGACGAAGCGTTATCGGCTGATGACGTCATTGATATGCTGGAACGCTGGGTCGACACTTATCCCATCATCAGTATTGAAGACGGTTTGGCGGAAGATGACTGGTCTGGCTGGAAGAAACTGACCGAGCGGCTGGGGCATCGGGTTCAGTTAATCGGTGATGATCTGTTTGTGACCAATCAGAAACGCCTGCAGCAGGGCATCGACAGCCAGACGGCCAATAGTGTGCTGATTAAGTTAAACCAGATTGGAACTCTTACCGAAACCCTGGAAACGTTAAAGATGTCCATTAACCATGGTTACTGGCCAGTAGTCTCCGCCCGGAGTGGAGAAACGGAAGATACGACCATTGCCGATCTGGTGGTCGCAACGGGAGCCGGTCAGCTTAAAGTCGGTTCGGTAGGACGCAGCGAACGGCTGGCCAAGTATAATCAACTGCTGCGGCTGGAAGAGGCTCTCTCTGACAAAGCCCTGTATCATGGCGGCGGAATATTTGCCAGTTTGAGATCCAGCTAAGATCACAAACAGGCTTTCTAGTGCAACAAATAAAAGCGTCTTCGATGTCATCGAAGACGCTTTTATTGATTTACATTGAATTCAATTCAGTTGGAAGCGACAGGATCTGTTATCTTTTCTGTTGCGGGTTGCAGGTTAATGTCCAGAGTTGCCAGTAACTGTCCTTTGCTGTTCATTACATGAATTTTAGCTTCTGTCGCTTTAGACAGTCCAATTTGAGGTGTCTGGAAAGCCAGAATATTGTCTTCCCATGTTTCAATTTTGGCTGGTAAACCCATTTCGTTGATCTCCAGAACAACCATACCTTGTTCAGCTCCCAGTCCTTCCGCTGACAGTTGAAACAGTTTTCCGGATACCAGTTCCAGCCGTTCCTGCTCAACGGGTTCCGTAGCGATTTCCGTTTCAGTTTCTGAAGCAGACTCGACAACAGTTTCACCGGCTTCATTGTAATAAATGGGAGTACAGGCAGTGATCACACAGGGAGTTAAAATTGGATCGGCACAGGCAACAGGGTACCAGGGGCGACAGACCGGGGGACACCAGGGGCGAGTATTGATATGAATCCATGGACGGTGCCAGTGATGATGTCCATGGTGATTGTTATGGTGTCCGTGGTGATGGCCATGAAATTTGCTGTGTTTGATCGTTTTTTGTGGGGTTATGATCGGACGCCGGGTTGCTTTGTTCTGTGAGAACTTCTGTTTTTTAGACTCAAACCGATTCGGTTTATCGAATTCATTCTGTTTGGGGGCGGGTTTAAAATGATAATTGTTTGTCTTTGAGCTGAAAGACGTTTTGTAGTTGTTTTGTCCTGTAGAAGATTTCTTGAGTTGAGAAAAACGCTGGTTTGATGATTGCTTATTCTGCTGCGAATTACTGGGACGATGGCTGAAGTTGTTACTTCGGGAATTACCGTTTCGGTTACCGTGGTGGTTGAAGGAACGGCTGGAAGAACTCTTTCCCGATTTTCCTGAAAAACGATTGTTACCAGCAGAAGCATTTCCTGAACCCAACATCAGGGATACTGTAAAGCAAGTGATCAAAGTGGCGATCGTTTTCATCGTTTCGTTCCTCATTATTTTGATTAAGTGTTGTGTGTCTCACACTTAACCATGCGGGAACGAAGAAAATCTGTTACAGCAATTTTATATAAAAAACAGAAAAACGAAATGTGCATGTCTACTGGCGTGGGTTACTGCTTGAAATGAAAGGGTTTAAGAAGATCACCTGGTGAGGATTAATTAGGGGGGAGAATTCTGGACACGGCGTGAAAGTTCCTCAAGAGCGTCCAGATCTGCCTGCAGGGTCTGAAAAATACGAAAGATGCTGACTGCTCCTAGAGTCCCCGCCACGGTGAGAATTCCGATCGCAATTTTGTCATCCAGGTTGATCATCGCCAGTGAAGCGATACTCAGCATAGGTACCAGAAATGCCATAATCAGATAAACCCAGCTCAAGCGTTTGAGTTGCTGATACGAATCGGGAGCCAGCTGAGTGAAATCAGAGTTCTGAATCAGACGCGGATAGATCGAATGCAAACTGAAATAGGTAACACCAAAAAAAGGGTAGCTGGCAGCGATCAGTCCACACAGCAGCAGGGAACCCAGAAAATGGATGTAGGCAGTCACCGGTAATGTACCAATCGCATAATGCATACTGATCGGGTATGCGATTCCGGCAATGATCCACTCCGCCGTACAGATCAGTGCGGCATAATGCCCCAGACGCAGGCAGCGTTTCTGCATGCGGACATTTTTTTCCAGATCCGGTTTTGAGCTGATTTTGCTGTCGGCAGCAGACCGCAGCAACTGCCAGGTCAACCAGCCAACCAGGCCGAGACCTGTGGGATACGCAATCAGGTTGATCGTGGATTGGATATTCCAGAAAGCATCCTGCGAGTTTTTTAAGTGTTCAATAATATGTTTCTGGTTATGAAAGAAATTGAACAGTCCCGCCAGTATATTCGGGATTGCCACAATCAGAATGACGATGGGAATTTCCCAGCCTTTGAGTTTTGCGAACCAGCTTTTCGATGCGGGAAACAGAATCTGCTGCGCCCGGGGATTCAGGCAGAGTTCCAGCTGGTTAGCAAGTGCTGCTCCTGAACTCCAGCGCTGGGCAGGATCGGGGGCCAGGCATTTCTGCAGAACTGTAACCAGGTGCTCCGGACAGTCGGAAGGCAGGTGTTGAGGGCTGGCAGATAACGAAATACCTGTTTTACGCTGTTGGATCATCTGCTTCAGCAGGTCGGACCAGCCGGACTGAATTGAGGGCTCGTGGAAGGGGCGAATTCCCGTTAACAGTTCTGCCAGCATCAGTCCCAGAGAATACAGGTCACTGCGTTCGTCCAGGCTTTCAGGGAGTCTTGCATCAGTCGGATCATAGGCTTCGAGCTGTTCAGGCGACATGTACGCCAGGCTGCCTCCAAAATAAGCCGCCGGGGTAGTGCCACTGACATGCGAACTGAAGCTGATATTGAAATCAGCCAGTTTGGGAATCCCTTCTGCTGTCAGTAGAACATTTGCTGGTTTAATATCCCGGTGTAACACTCCCTTGTAATGGGCATAGTCCAGCGCCTGTGCCAGCCGAATTCCCAGCCAACAGATCGTTTCTGACCAGGATAATGCTTGAAACTTCTGGTAGATGATCGATTCAGCAGGTCTCGATTCGCCTCTCAGATCCAGAGACTGATCAACGGCATTCACAAGTATTCTGCCTGAGCGTTCATCAGGGGCCGTTTTGCGAACAATCGCTACGACCGCCTGCAAAGTACCCCCGGGCAGATATTGCATGTAGAGCAATCTGATCTTCTGGTCCGTCAGCAATCGCTGGTCAAACACGCGAATAATATTGTCATGATCCAGTTGAGCCAGGGTCTGTGGTTCATCGCTGGAATCCTCGGAGATTTTCAATGCCACAATTCGCTGCATCGATTTTTGTCGTGCCTGAAAAACCCTGGCAAAAGCTCCTTTGCCCAAGAGCGTCAACAGTTCGAAGTCATCAACGGTATCCCCGGGCTGAAACTGCTGGTATGTCTGCGTTGGGGAATGAAGGAACATCTTCGTCGTGCTGTAAGCATGATCGAGATCAAACAGCTGTCTGAGTTGAGGGTTAGCTGTGGGGCATAAGCCGATGTATTCAGCAGGGTCGACCTCGAATCCATTCTGACGGCGCAGGTGGAATTCTTCATAGAGCAGGTCGACGGGGATTTCAGGCTCTTCCAGAATGGGGAAATCATCGAGATATTCAAGAATACGTCTGGGAAAATTGAACTGCTGCCAGCGAAATTCCAGGTCAACTTTAATCAGTTCAATCAGCAGAAACCGGTTATGAGAATCAGTCGCTGAAATATAGTCCTTCAAGTCGGGGGGAGCCTGGCAGGTTTCCCACTCACTGACAAACCGCCCCAGCACTTCGGTAAGTGCATCGATGGCAATTTGACTTTCTGAAACCTGCTGATTTGGCTCTGAAGCAGACAACATTGAGCTCCCGAATTTCTGGATGAAGTTCCAACTAGGATTATCCTGAAAGTTTCAGTGGATGACTGGCTTTATTGATGGTATAACGCTGACAGGCATATATCCTGAGTTCGCATAATAACCGATAATGAACAGGTAGGAAAGCAGAACACGTTTTAGAATCGATCAGCTGGAATTAACAGGGGATGAGGAGATTTATGTCGACGGATATTGAGATACTGATTGCAGAGATCAAACAGGGGAGTGAGTCGGCTTTACTGGCTTTTCTGGAACTGCATCGTGCTCCGCTGCTGTCATTCATCAACAAAAACATGAGTGATGCCCTCAAGTCCAGGGTGGAGGCTGCGGATATCCTGCAGGAGGTCTCGTTGAATGCCGTCGATTCGTTTCAAAGCATGGATTTCGAGCAGAAACCACCATTCAACTGGTTATGTCATCTTGCTGAACGCCGGATTATAGACAATCATCGAAAGTATTTTCAGGCTCAGAAACGGGCAGCCGGACGTGAAGCCCGCCAACCCGTCTCGGTCGATGGGGCAGGCCAGGGATTTATGGATCTGTTGGTTGCCAGTATCACCAGTCCCAGTCAGGCGTTTTCCCGGGGGGCAAAGGAAATGAAACTGCTGATGGCGCTGGAGAGTCTGCCAGAAGAGAGCCGGGAAGCAATCCGCCTGAAATATGTGGAAGGTCTGCCAACAAAAGAGATCGCGGAACAACTTGATAAATCGGATGTTGCCGTCAGAGTGATGATCAGCCGGAGTATGGTCAAACTACAGGAACTGCTGAAGCATGAAGATGAATTCAAAAGCCTGCTGGGATAACTTGTTTCTGACCAAATTTCAATAAATTATTCTTCCTCGTCTTCCTCTTCAGAACTCTGGGGAGCTAATTCTGAGTTGATACGATCGATCATCTGGCGGAGTCGGCCGAGATTCTTGCGATTGAACATCAGTGAAATGCGAGGCAGATCGGTCAGGTGATCATCGTCTTTTTCCAGTTCGTGTGCGTTGACTTTTGTGATAATCCCCGAGTCGAGAATATCTTTGAACTCATCATTGAGTTTTTCAATGAATTCATTACTGGGTTCGACATGCAGGCGAAGCACGAGTCGTCCTTTAACGTATCGCATACTGTTATAGACACTGTAAAAGCCGATCACTTCATCGACGGCATTTTCAATATCATCTGTGACATGAAACAGGGACAGGTCTTCCTCTGAAATCCATTCCTGTTTCAACAGGTTTTTTTTCAGGAATTCTTCCCAGTCCTTCCAGTAGGATCCGCCCGGTGAATCCAGCAGGACGATCGGCATGGGATCCCGTTTTCCGGTCTGAACGAGCGTCAGCGTTTCAAATGCTTCGTCAAGCGTGCCAAATCCACCGGCACAGCAGACGATGGCATGGACTTCTTTGACAAACAGCAGTTTGCGGGTGAAAAAGTAATTTAAGTTAACCAGCTTTTCATCTTTGTGAATGACGTAGTTTGGTTCCTGTTCAAAGGGCAGCATGATGTTGACGCCCATGGACATGTCAGTACCGGCTCCCACATGCGCCGCCTCCATGATTCCGGGGCCTGCGCCGGTGACGATCATCCATTTTTCCTCCGCCATTCTGCGACCGAACTGAAGTGCCTGCTGGTAGGCCGGGTCATCGGGCAGTGTGCGGGCGGAACCAAAGACGGTGACTTTGCGCTGCTTTCGATAGGGAGTGAAAACCTTGAAAGCATACCGCAGTTCTTTGAGGGCACGATCCAGAATTTTAAGGTCGCCGCGGGTAGCCTGGTCCTGCTTAAGTTTATCGGCCGTCTCTTTGATACTGGCAACGATCGACTGGTGCGGATAAAGTTCTGAGCTGTGTTCTGTTGGTAATACGTCAGACTCTGAAACGCCGGGACGTGTTTTGCGATATTTCCTCGACATGATCCATTAATCCTTTAACATAGCGGGTCGAGACTGAATAGAGAACATCATCCCCGGTCAGCCCATCAGGGCATCCAGGGCTTCATCCCTTGTCTCATAGATCGCCCAGAGTGTGTCCAGAGCAGTGATACGCAGGAGTTCGTTGGCCATCTTGCTGGCTCCACAGAGAACCAACTCTCCGCCGCGGCTGCGAACGTGTTTGTGGCAGCGCAACAGGAGTGCCAGGAACACGGAGCCGAAATAACTGACATCGCTCAGGTCAAAAACAACCATCGGAATTTCAACTTCCTGAAGCGGTGCCATGACGATATCAGCGGCCTGTTCAATCAGATCCCAGCTCATTGATTCGACATTGCTCGCAGGAATGATTACGACAGTGTTTCCATGCCATTCCAGTTGAAAGTCGTCGTGGTAGTTAGCCATGTAGTAATTCCGCAGTGATGAAAACATTCTTTGGAGAGTGAGATATAATTATTAGCTCCCATGATACTGATAACCCCGAGAGGAGAACAGCCATCAAGTGCCTCAAAAACGAGAATTCATACTTAACGACCTGTAAACAGCCGGGAAGCCTGTCCTGAGTGTTGCGTCTGCCACCAGTTCATCCAGATTTTTGCCTGATCTGACTGGTCTCGCTGCGGGTTCAGATCTGCTGGTTGTTCCGAGTCGGGTACCAGTTTATCCAGACTGATCAGGATCTCTTTGAGTGTGGAATTGTTTCGTTCCGTCCAGGCCATCTGGACCAGGGGCTCAACAAAACGTGTCTGTCCGGACAGCCCCATTTCCTGCACCGCTTCTTTGCGCATCGATATCTGAGTGTCATTCGAGAGCCGCAGCAGTTCCTGCATGCCGGCAAAATCACCCAGCCGGCTCAAAGCGACTACCGTTTCGAACCGGACCCGACGATTTGAGTGAGTCATCAGGGAACGCAGCGACGATGTCGGCGGCTGGCTTTCACCCGCTTTCTGAATGCCTGAAATCGCGATGGGGTTATGGCATTGTCCGATTGCCCTGATGGCTGCTAACTGAACTGTGTGGTTCTTATCATCCAGCAGGGGAAGCAGCCAGTTGGCGTACTGTGGTAATCCATGAGTGCCAAAATATTCGCAACCCAGAATTCTGATGTCAGGCCAGTTATGATTGATCGCCAGTAATGCCAGTTGAGCCGCTTCATCATAATTATCTTTTTCAACCGAGGAGATCACGATACGCCAGACCAGGCGATCCTGTTCGTGTAACATCAGCTTTCGCATTCGGGCTACGACGACAGGGTTCAGAGAAATCTTCTGTGAACTGATAAATAACTGTTGTGCGGCTTCACGTCGATCTGTGATATGCGGACTGGCCAGCTGTTTTAAGGCAGCATACTCCGGGGTCAGGCCTGCCAGCAGGTCGGTATAGATTTCACTGGGAATCTCAATAGAAGTTTCCCTGATCAGTTTCTCCAGCACCTTGACCTCGGCTGGACTGATGTTTTCCAGTTCCTGGTAGGCCTGCTGGTATTCAGGTGCTTCCCGAGACCGATTCAACAGGCTTTGAAAATAGGACTGGAGTTCGGCCGCGCGTCCCTGGTTGACTTCCTGTTCTGGCTTGAGCCCCTGTTGCATGAGTTGGCCCCAGAAACCGCCTGGGAGCTGGCCACTCTGAACCAGTTCATTGACAGCTGCGACTCGTTCTTTTTGCGAAGCTTCGATGGAGATTGAACCGCCCAGTCCGGTTCGGCTCACCAGTTGCAAAATACTTTGACGACGCGTTTTGTAAACCCCTTCCTGTATTCCATCCAGTAATAATGGTACGGCCAGATCATCTGGCCAGTCAGAGATTGCTTGAATTACTGTCTGTTGCGCCTGAGAGCTGCGATCACTGATAAGTGTCCGAAGGTGCAGAGCGGATTCGGCGGTGGGAGTTTTTCCCAGCCCTGAGGCGACTTCAATTCTGACAGCAGAAGAAGTGTCCTCTTTCAAGGGGATGAGATGCATTGGCCCCCAGGAACTGAGACCCTTGACAGCGGCAACCCGCATTGTTTCTGACGGGCGCTGCGCATATTCTTTCAGGATCTGAAGTGCCGTTTCGGTCTTCAGCATTCCCAGGTGTTCGATGGCCTTGGTCTGAACAACCTGATCTGCATCCCTCAGTTCTGAGGTGAGAATGGTTTCCGCATCAGGATGACCGGTTAACGCTGCCCAGTAACCGAAGTTCCAACGCATATATGCATCCGAGTCCCAGCGAACCTGCATGATATTGGCTGGCCATTCATCGGGGCGGAAAGTGCGAGCCAAACCAGGGGCGTCAGGCCGATTCTCTTCAGAGTGAAACCAGAACCCATGCAGAATACAGGCTTGCATGGCTGCCCGTCGCAATGATTTGGGAGGCTGCATACCACTGTCACTGAGTTCCAGCGACTGTTCCAGCGAGGGAATTCCAGCAGGGGACATAAAGCGTGACAGGGAGAGATAAAGTTCGCTTCTCAACAAAAGGGAAAGGTCAGGACGCTGCAGGAGTTGAGTTAACCGGTTGTGTGTTTCGAGTGGAATGGCATCGGCCCGGGCCAGTACCAGAGAGATCGCATTCAAGGCTGCATACTGCATTGATTCTGAGACAGAAGTCTGGTCTGATGTGCCGGAATCATTTTTCGCATTGGTCTGAGACTTGCGTGGGAGATCGAATGCGATTTTTTCGAGAACAGGCAAAGCCTCAATGGCCGTTGCTGGTGATAGGGTGGCCCAGAGGATTGTTGCATTCCAGCCAGACAGGTTGTCCCATGTTGACAGTTCCTGAAGAGAATCAAGTTTATCAGAATGCTGGTTTTCCGTGAGCATTGTGTTCGGAGAATTCTGGTCGAAGAAAAAATCCTGCAATGCGTTAAATGACCAGCTTTCCGGTTTCTGCTGTTTCGTTGGATCGCTCGAATTCGAATTAGCTGTCTTTTCAGGCGGCAATTCTTCTGGCATCGTTTCTTCTGATTCCGGTTTCGCTTTTAATGCTTTTTGCCGTGAGTCAGTTGCGGGTTTCGGAGGGGTGGCGTCACTCAATAGTGTTTTCTGATCGGCGGATCCAAATACCCAGCGTTGCGCATCAATCGGTGCGAGATGATGTCCTGGTTTGTTTTTCTGGAAGGTTTTCCATTCCTGTTCCGGAGACCAGTTATGATTTCTGATCCACAGGTCCTGATCCAGGTAAACCTGTAATCCCTGCAGGTCCTCCGGTACTTTTCGAGCTACTTTATCTTTTAAACTGACGGCAATCGGCGTCTCACTCACATTTTGCAACATGCTTTTCTGACAGCCAGATATGCCTGCGCAGCATAATACTAATCCAATCCAGAACGGTTTCCAGAAAACACGTCTGAAATCAGAATATGTGTGTAAATTTCGATTTCCGCAAGGGGGAGCAGAATTCATGAGTGAGAGGGGATTAAGATAAAATGACAGAAAGGGATGGAGTGAGAGAGTTGAGCCAGAAATCTACCAGAATACGGTTTATATTAGAAGAGCATTCTGGATTTATGGCACTCTAAACGGTGCGGTGACAGTGCTGAAGCTGGGTCTTGTAGTCTGTGTAGTCTTCCTGTTTTTTCAAAAGCTGGCTGTCAGAAACGAAGACGACCTGAATTTCGAGAATCCTTTGTGCTTGAAGTCTTTAGGGCTCTCTGTCATGCTCATGTCCTAAGTCGTCTATATTACCAGGGGTGACATTTATAACCGGGAGAGAAATCCAGATGTTACAAAAAATACTCGCTGTCTGTTTCCTGTTGTCTTTGTATGTAACGCCTGTTTCCGGTGAAGCGGCAGAGAAAGTTCAAGTCGGAAATCAGTCTGCAGCGGAATTGAACACGATGATACCCGTCAAGATGAAATATCTGCTCTCACTGCCTGAGAACTATGATGAAAAAGAAAAATGGCCTCTGATCCTGTTTCTGCACGGGGCAGGAGAACGGGGAGAGGACCTCGATCTGGTAACAGTTCATGGCCCACCGAAGCTGATCAAAAACGGTAAAGAGTTTCCGTTTATTGTTGTTTCCCCACAATGTCCCGAAGACCAGCTCTGGCAGCCAGTCGAACTGACGGCGCTCTTAAATGACATTGAAAAGAAATATAAAGTCGACAAAGACCGGATCTATGTGACTGGTTTAAGTATGGGAGGCTTTGGTACTTGGTCACTGGCGGCTTATACTCCCTACCGTTTTGCCGCGCTGGTTCCCATTTGTGGGGGTGGCGAAAAATTCTGGGTCAAGAAAATCAAGCACGTTCCCATCTGGGTATTTCACGGAGCCAAAGACACAGCAGTGCCACTTGAGCGATCCCAGACTCTGGTGGATGTTCTCAAAAAAGAAAAGTCTGATGTGAAATTTACCGTTTATCCGGAAGCGGCCCATGATTCCTGGACCGAGACTTATGATAACCCGGAAGTCTATGAATGGTTGTTACAGCAGGTGCGCAAACCTGAGGCAGAAGTGAAAGCGGCAGAAGAAAAAGAGAAAGCAGCCCGTAAAGCAAAACGGGCAACTGCCGGCAAGAAAAAATAAACTGACTGGCGGAAACCCATCCCATTTAACCCTGGCGTCTCTCGATCTAATATGCTGGATTCATATGGGTCGGGAGATACTACAGTAAAACTGGACACAGCCTGGGTTATTGAACAAGCCCTTTGGTCAATTCCATGAATGCCGTTTCCAGGTTGATTTCTTCTTCGCGGAACAGGCTGAGCTTGAACCCCTGGCTGATCAGCAGCGAGGGGATGAAGGTGTAGTCTTTCACTTCTCTCTTTAACGTCACCAGCATCACATTTTTCTTGATTTCGAGTTTGGACACCAGCTCGTGCGCCTGCAGCAGTGCGGCCGCTTTATCGGTATTCTCACCCACACCCACGTGCAGGATGATTTGTTGTCGCGCTTTTTTCATGACTTCATCAACGTTGTCGTCAACGATCAGGTTTCCTTTTTCAATCATCCCGACACGCGTACAGACGTCAGCCAGTTCGGGCAGGATATGGCTGGAGACGATCACGGTCTTTTTCAGTTCCCCCAGTCGTTTCAGCAGATTACGAATTTCAATTCTCGCGCGGGGGTCCAGGCCACTGGCGGGTTCATCGAGCAGCAGTACCTGGGGCTCATGTAACAGTACACGTGCCAGCCCGATTCGTTGTGTCTGACCACGCGAGAGCTGGTTGACCATCGCATCCCGTTTGAATGTCATGTCGACCAGTTCCAGCTTTTCCTCACAGATTTTTCTCCGCTGTGGTCCTTTAATCCGGTAAGCAGACGCAAAGAATTCGAGATATTCAATCACTGTCATGTCATCGTAGACGCCAAAAAAGTCGGGCATGAATCCGACCAGGCGTCTGATTTCTTCAGGATGCGTGTAGATTGATTTTCCGCACACATATGCTTCTCCATAGTCCGGACTCAGCAGCGTCGCGATCATACGCATGGTGGTGGTTTTACCGGAGCCGTTCGGACCGATAAATCCATAGACATCTCCTTCACCCAGGCTCAGGTTGATATTATTTACAGCAATCAGATCGCCGTAGCGTTTCGTTAAATTCCGTGTTTCAATCACTCGTTATCACTCCCGGATGGTGTGTCCTGCTGATCTTGGGTCTCTTTGTCTTTTTTATCCAATGACGGTAATTCATATTGAATTTCTGTTGAAATACTTACCGGTATCACGATTCGAATATACGTGTCCTGATTTTCCTGGTCGAGTTCGCTTTGATCCAGTTCCGCCACGCTAAGTGGAGTGTCCAGGCGAGCAAACAGCACAGCTCTCCCCAGTCGAAGCTGTTCTGTCAGGTCCAGTTGTTCGCCTGAGATGTTGGAGAGTCCGGTGTAACCATATCCCCCGGACATTTCATGAAACGTCAGGATCTTGAGGATTTCATATGCCTCTTTGGCAAACGGATTATAGTCAGTCTGCACTGTAACAATCGTGGCGTTATTCTGCCCTTTTTGTTCGATGCGACGAGAGACAGAGCGGGTCAGATACCCTTTGATATTTCTCGATTCGATACGGGGACCATTGATCGACCAGGCCTGGTTTACAGGAATATAAGAAGCCTCGAGTTGTTCCGGATTGATCACCGGCAGATAAACGCGATTTCCGTATGCCAGAACCCAGTCTTTCAGGGGACTGGAAAACTGATGCGTAAGTGTCCCCGAAAGTTGTCCCAGGTTGTTGCCCGTCAGTTTGGATGTCACCAGATCTGTCTGTTGTTGAGTCCATTCCGCCAGCAGACTTTTAGTTCCCCACTTCAATATCGGCAGGTTCTCAATGCCCTTTGATTGAGCTGAGAACTGATAGGCAGGACCTGTGATTGTACCTTCTGCTGAGCGGTACATGCCTGCAAACGTGGTTTCAGGCAGTCCGTTCCAGCTGAGATGGGTGGGAAAGTGAGACGGATTCTTCGATTCGGCAGGGACAGAGGATTTGACTTTAACCTGATAACGCCGCGTTTCCGGACTGTAAAGATTCAGATAAAATCGACCACGCAGTTGTCCTGCAGTCACATCGTAATCAATGACATTCAGCTGAGTCGAATGTAATACGCTGCCATTGTCTTGTAATGCAGTGAAACCTCCCCAGGCGACGGCGATCAGCACCATGGCAGGAAAAGTAAACCAGGTGATATGAGGTTTTTTCAAAATCTTGTGGACCAGGAAATAATCAAGCGGACCAATCACCAGCAGGTAAATCAGAATCAAAGCCATCACCCACCAGTGAGAGGGGCGCTGAATACCCGGAAAATTCTGCTGGGAATGAAAAACCTGTGTTTCCAGTTCGGAAATACCTGTTTGCGAAATTCGTTTCCCCAGCACTGCGTTCTGTTGACTGGAGGCGCTTGGTTGCCTGGCGCGAGTCGCCAGTTTGGGGCCCAGGTTAGTTAACCCTTCCCAGTTGGTCAGCGGACTG
>NZ_CAXAVM010000022.1:0-51508 GCF_963972345.1 uncultured Gimesia sp.
AGGGGAACATTTAGATTTCATCACGAAATAAAACGGGCAGGGGGGCAGGCAGCTCTACTCGAAAACAAGAGCCACCTGCCACCACTCGCGCCAATTACGTTCGTCTTTCAGTCGATTTTAGTGAACGGCGACACGGTCGCCTGATTTGGATTTGAAGTATTCATCCATCTGCTTGACCACATCCCGCTTTTCTTCCACTTTGGTATCGACGGGAATCAGGCCTGTGAATTTTCCTTCTGCATCCAGCATCTTTTCTTTGACATCCAGCTGCTTATTCAAGTCTTTAATCAGGCTTTTGGCGCGTGTCAGCTGGGAATTATCAATTTCCAGATTACTCACGGTTTCCGCTGCCTGAACTGATTTCAGACGTGCTTCCAGTTGCTCGATCTGTACTTCCATGTCCATCTTCGCGGAGAGCATGTTTTCCAGCTTCTCGCGATTGGCATCCAGGGCCTTCTGGCGCGCTTTCAGAATCTGTTCGTTTCGCTTCAGAGTGTCGGTGGCGACTTTATAACGATCGAAACGTTGTGCCAGGTCGCTGCGGATATCGTCTTTACTGTAGGTCCGGCTTGCGTACACAAATTCCGTCTCGTTGGATTCCAGGTCCGAACGCAGTGTAAACATCGCATCTTTCTGCTGTTTCATAGCGAGTTCTGTTTCCTGCATCTCACTCTGCAGTGTTTCGACATCCACCTGCTGCTCTGCAATCACATGCATGCAACGACGAATGTCAGGCACTAGATCCTCCACCATTTTACGAGCCCGGTCGACTTCAAAATCAACAGGGACTTCCGATTTGACCGCCTGTCTGACAGAATTGCCAGCTGTCTTTACATAGCTCACCACATCGCGGCCAAATACGAAGGTTCCCAGCGTGGCCAGCACTGCAGCACCTATTACAAATTTTTTACACATGAATATCATTGTCCAGACTCCCTCAATACAACAACAATTGTTCGATTCGGAACAGTAGGCCAAACCGATCGGCCACGTCACAGGGAGTTATTCGTCGCTCATTTCAGGTTCTTGAAAGTTTTTCAAAAAGTTGGCCCGAAAAATAAAAAACGCTGTATCCTATTGAAATACAACAGGATACGGCGTGATAGATAGAGTTCAATTTTAAGATTCTCAGTTCTGGGGCAATGCCTTCAGGAAGAAATCCACAAAGTTCTGTGACATGATGCCTTTGATGTCTGCGGAGCTGTATCCCCGTTTTTCCAGAATCCCGGCAAACATCTCCAGATCGGCAATTGTATCCAGATCGTGGGGGGTCTGCTCTTTTCCGAAACCACCATCCAGGTCGGTTCCCAGGCCACAATGTTTTGCATTTCCCGCCAGCTGGCAGATGTGATCGGTGTGATTGGCAATATCTGCGACGGAGGTCGTCTTGGGATCGGAAACCCCAATCGTCCAGCCTGGTTTGATCATCCAGTTATCAAAGGCACAACCAATCACAGCCCCCCGTTCAATTAATACTTTAATTTGCTCATCCGTCAGTTGGCGGTCGGCATTCACCAGTGACCGGCAGTTGTGATGGCTGGCCAGTACTGGTCCCTCGAAGATCTCCAGCGCTTCCCAGAACGTCTCATCGGCAAGGTGCGTTACATCCAGCAGCATGCCCACCCGATCCATCTCTTTCAGCAGCGCGGGCCCCTGCTCTTTGAGCCCCCCTTCACTGCCTGTTCCAAAACAGTAGGGACCAGGTCCATAATGGGCGGGACCTAAAATTCGCAGCCCCGCATCAAACCAGTCCCCAATCTGCTCGGGTGACAGAATGGGAGGCGCCCCTTCCATGCTCAGAATGAAACCAATGGGAATCGTACTGCCTTCCGCGCGGGCAGCTGCTTCATTGGCCTCCCATTCGGCGACATGACTGGCGAGTGTGCTGCTGTCCGGGATTTCTCTCAAAACGCCTTTTGCTACCATAGCCTGGTAATAAGCCAGTTGCCCCATGGCCACACCATAGGCGGCTTCTCTCGACTGATAATGTGTCAACGCCGCATCTTTGCGATGCAGACGTGGCAACAGAGTGGAGATCGTGATCCCCACGCCCCCTTTGCGAAGAGCATGCCAGGAGACGGTCGCTTCTCCGGGGATAATATTTTCAAACTGCCGTTCAAACTTGCGAATGTCGCTGACAGGTAATTCCAGGTCCCGGTTCCATTCACAGGCATTCCAGGCCATATCAAGGTGTGCATCAAAAATCAGCATAGGTTTCTCATTCTGAAAAGAAGGTGGGGATGATCGTGGTCGATCATTTTATATCACGATGTCCTGCAAATCAGGCATCCGTTGAGGAAGGAGTTTCGGGCCCTGTCACATCGATTGAATTTCCGCCACAGGAACAGATTCCTGCAGCAAAAGAAAACCAGCCGACAATGAACAGCGTTCGGGGCAATGGCTCCCCAGAAAGTCTGACCACTGAGTGTTAAAACGTAAAGACTTCCGGAGAAAAAAATGATCCCCAGCAGAAAACACCAGCCGGCAAGATTCAACAGCTTTTTCTTCTGTGAAGTCAGTCCGGCAAATCCGACCAGGACCAAAGCAATCGAGTGAAACATCTGATACTGCGCTCCGGTTTTGAAATCGTTCAGATATTTCTGCGCCGTAGGCACTTCCACGCCGGTCACCGTTTTCACCTGACCGGCATATTTCTCAGCAAAATAGCCATCGATGCCGTGTGCTGCGAAGGCTCCTAAAATGACTGCCAGTCCGCCCAGCGCTGCACCAATGGTCGACCAGTTAATTGAACAACACGACATCCACGTATCTCCCTGATTGAAATAGGATACCAGAACTTCGGCAGGTGAAATTATAACTCGATTTTCGTACCCAGCACTTCCAGAAACGCAGCCAGCCACTGCGGATGAGCTGGCCAGGCAGGTGCGGAAACCAGGTTTCCATCCACGTGGACGCCATCAATGGGTGTTTCTACAAACGTGCCTCCGGCGAGAGTCACCTCGGGGGCACACGCCGGATAAGCCGTACAGCTTTTGCCTTTCAACACACCGGCGGCTGCCAGCAGCTGCAGTCCATGGCAGATAGCAGCGATCGGCTTGCCTGCGGTCGCAAACTGCCGTGCGATCTCGATTACTCGTTCGTTCAGTCGAATATATTCCGGAGCCCGTCCGCCGGGAATCAGCAAAGCGGTATAGTCGTCTGCATTCACTTCAGCGAAAGTGGCATTGAGCGTAAAGTTGTGTCCCCGTTTTTCGGAGTAGGTCTGATCGCCTTCAAAATCGTGAATCGAAGTCCGGATGATTTCACCCGTTTTTTTATCGGGACAGACCACATCCACCTGATAACCCACCATTGTTAATGCCTGGAACGGGACCATGATTTCATAGTCTTCTACATAGTCACCCGTTAAAAACAGGATTGATTTTTTTGCCATTGTTTCATCTCCTCTGATGATGTTTTAACCTGCCAGCAGAAACACCAGCCGCGCCCCAATCATAAGAGCCACCGAGAGTAATAACCAGCCAAACTGCCGTCTCAGTTGCAGCCCTTTCAGCCGCGCATTCAGATCAGAGCCCAGCCGGGCGCCTACTGTCCCGCCTAACAGCAGGGCAATCACAATCATGATATTAATATTGCCATGCCAGGCATGCGCAATTGTGGACTGGAACGCTACAATCCAGACAATCATCAGACTGCAGGTAATGGCTCGATGGGTGGGAATGCCCAGCCCGAATATCAGCACGGGAAACAAAAGCAGGCCTCCGCTGATTCCCAATAAACCAGAGAGCAGTCCCAGCCCCAGTCCAAACCAGGCAATGACCGGAATCGAGAGGGGTTCCTCCACCAGGCTGGGAAAGCGGGCCACAGGAGGGATCTGGAACCGTTCTGTAAAAAGCGTCCCTTTCAACTCAGAATCATCGCGACGGGCACTTCGCAACGAAAGCACTCCCAGGCCGGTCAGCATAAACAGATAGGCAATCAGTACCACCAGATCCGCGACAATGATGTTTCTTGCATTGAGAACGACAGAAGTGGATGATTTCGCGTGTTCCAGAATTCCTGTTCCCGCTATGACGCCGAGTAACAGTCCCCCCGTAATTACCAGCGGGAAGAACAGATCCCGGAACTTGATCTTCCGCGCCAGCAGCGATGTGGTTGCGGGCCCTAAAACCTGGCAGGCACTGGCGCCGACAGCCAGTTCCATCGGAATTCCCAGCACAATATTCAGAATGGGGACCAGTAGGAACCCTCCTCCCACACCGAACATTCCCGCCAGAAAGCCAATCAAGCCTCCGGCAGATGAGATCAGAAAAAAGTCAAACCATCCAAAACCCATAACGCCGCCGCCTCAGATCTGATAATCAGGGAAAATATAATCGTCGTCTGAGTTGTTGTTCGAGCGATCCTGCCATTGATTGAAGATCCAGTTCACAATCACGCCCCATAAAACGGGAATGATGATGCAGGCAATGATAAAGAAGATCTTGTCCAGCATGTACTTGACCTTAACGGAGTTCAGAATGGTGTGCTTCGTGTTTAGAGGCTGCAGACAGCTACTGTCAAGTGTGAACAGTCGCTTCTCCGGAAATGACTGCCGATCTTAACTTGTGTCCAGTCTTACTCTAGCCTCTCCCGGGCCATTTGGACCGAGTATACTAGCTTGAGAGGTGCTATGATTAAATGTGATCCGCTCTGGTTGTTTTTTCCTTACTTTTCTGAGAGCATGTACGTTCGTGAATCACGGATTTACTCTAAAAGAAGGTCCTGCTCATATGGACGAAACAATACAGGAATCTGATCAGCGACTGCTCGAACTGATTCAGTTGAATCTGATCCGGGGAGTCGGTCCGCGGATTCGACGGACGTTACTGGATCGATTTGGCAGTCCGGCTCAAATCCTGAACGCGCCTCGCCAGGAATTGCTCAATGTACCGGGCATCGGGACTAAACTGGCAGATGCGATCATTTATCGCGAGGCAAAATCGACTGCGGAAGACGAACTCCGCCGTTGTCGCGAAGCCGGTTATCAGATCTTGTCTGAGGAATCGCTTGAATATCCATCCCTCCTGAGAGAAATGCACGATCCCCCTTCACTGCTCTACTGTAAAGGGAGCCTGATGCCGGAAGATGAGCTGGCTGTCGCCATCGTCGGCTCACGCAAATGCACACACTACGGATTACAGCAGGCAGAAAAGATCGCCGCTGCACTGGCACGCGCCGGGATTACCATTGTCAGTGGTCTTGCCCGAGGCATCGACCAGGCGGCCCACACCGGCGCGCTCAAAGCGGGAGGACGAACGATCGCCGTCATGGCGACCGGGTTGGCGCACATTTACCCTCCCGAACACAGGGAACTTTCGGAACAGGTTGCCCGGCAGGGAGCCATCGTCACCGAGTTTCCCCTGGATCAGGCACCCGTCGCTGGTTTATTTCCCCAACGAAACCGCATCATCAGCGGATTTTCCATGGGTGTACTGTTGATCGAAGCGGGGCGCAAAAGTGGTGCCCTGCATACCGCGCGGCATGCTTACGAACAGGGACGCGAAGTATTTGCCGTCCCCGGCCGTATCGATCACCCCGCCAGTGCCGGCTGCCATGACCTGATTCGCGATGGTGCCATGCTCGTCCGGGATGTGGATGATATCCTGGAGGGACTGGGCCCGGCAAAAGCACCGGTAATGACAGCGCAGAACCGGGAAGTTCATACGCCCCGCGAACTCTCGTTAAGTGAATTTGAACGTGATATTCTGAACCTCGTCACGCTGGAGCCACAACATCTCAACGAAATCGTCCAGTCAAGTAATCTCGATTCCTCACGGATTCTCTCCACTCTCACGATTCTGGAAATGCGCAAAGTGGTCAAACGCCTGCCCGGGGGATACCTGGTACGTGCCATGGGATGATTACAATTCCCAATCCGAGTGAATTTGATTAATATCTCTGAATGAACTCAAAATCCGAAGCAAGCGCCGCCGGTCAGGCCGTCAATTCCAAACGCATTTTATCGATCTATGATCTCTGGGTGCTGGGCATTTCTAATTCCCTGATCTGGAAGTGCCGTACGAAAGCCATATTAAACTGGATGAACGAGAGCCTGACCAGCAACCATCTGGATGTAGGTGTGGGCACCGGTTACTATCTGGATCACTGCTCATTTCCAAATGCGAGCGTCAGACTGGGCCTGCTCGACCTGAATCCAAACAGCCTCGCAGCGGCCGCCAGTCGGGCGAGCAGATATGCTCCGGAAACATATCAGGCAGATATTCTGCAGCCCCTGCCCGACCAGCCACATCGATTCGACTCGGTCAGTCTGAATTATCTGCTGCATTGCCTGCCCGGCGATCTGAATTCAAAGTCAACCCTGTTTGATCACCTCAATCAATGGTTGAATCCGGGAGCGATCATCTCGGGCTCGACCATTCTGGCAGAAGGAGTTCCTCGCAGTCTGTCTGCCTGCAAGTTGATGAATTTCTATAATGAGAAAAAGATCTTCACTAACTCAGCAGACAGTCTGGAAGAGTTACAATATCAGTTGCAGAGTCGTTATACTGACGTGGAACTGAAAGTGACTGGCTGTGTGGCCCTCTTTCGTACCCGCTACATTCCTTCTACAACAAATTGACCAGTATGGAAATTCGTGAGTTTGCAGAACGGGTTCTCCTCAGTGATTCACTGGAAGAGAAACTGAAGCCCGCCCCTCCGATTTTAAGCGACGACAGTCCGGGAGAACCGCTGCGCATCAAAGAACCGACGCGACCGGCCAATCTGCAGTTCGCCGCCCCCCGCACCGCGCCTGCCATGCCGAAACCCGCTGCGTTGTTCGAGCAGGAAAAACGGGCGCTCGCCCATCACATCATGGCGAACCATGAACTGCAGGCATTGGAAGTGATGGCCTATATTCTGTGTGCTTTTCCCGATGCACCAGCGGAATTTCGTCAGGGCATGTGCGCGATCATGGCCGACGAACAAAGACACACCCGCATGCATAAAGAGCGGGCCGCAATCCAGGGACTGGAGTTCGGCAGTCTGCCTGTGAACTGTTATATCTGGAAGAAGGCGCTTAGTTATGAAAGTCTGCTCGATTATCTGGCCGGCCTGCCTCTGACTTTTGAAGGGCGCAATCTGGATCATACCGGGGAATTCGAGCAGTACTTTCTGGATGCCGGCGATCAGCGCAGTGCCGCTTTGATGAAGGTCGTCTATCGAGATGAAATTCAACACGTCGCCTTCGGCCTGCACTGGCTCCGTCAGTTAAAGCCCGATCACCTTTCCGATTGGGAAGCCTACGAACAGCACCTGCACTGGCCCATCCGCGCTGCACTTTCTGTAGGCTATACGTTCAACCGGGAAGCACGCAGAGAGACAGGCATGACAGACGAATTTATTGATCGGCTCTACCAGGCTGCTCACTCCGATCAGCCACCCAACCAGAAACCAAAGAACCTGGAATAAACTCAACGGAAACCGGAGACACTTCGTGCTTCAGCAGACTCAGCCTACAGAAATCAAGGTGATCTTCGTAGACTGGCATGGAGTGTTGAGCCTTGACCCGTTCTGGATCTCAATTCTTAGGAATGCATGGCACCCGCTGCATCAACAGTTATCAGAGGCAACAGAAAATCTCTTCAATCACCAAATCGACAGGGTGCATCTCTGGATGCGAGGAGAGTTGACGTCAAATCAAATCATCGAATCATTTCAGATGACTCCGGGTCCTGAATTTCCGCTGGACTATCTGAATCGCAAAGTAATCGAAGACTGCCAATTGATGCGAATCAACGCTCCTTTGGTTCGAGCTTTACAAGATGCCAAAACAGCGGGGACAAAAATTGTCCTTGCGACAGATAATATGGACTGTTTTTTTGAAGCCATTCAACAGGCGAAACAGCAAAGGAAGTGCATTGAGGAAGAAACCATCTCGTTTGCCTCTACGGTTCAACTATTTGATGACATCCTCTGCTCCAGCGAACAGCGTATATTAAAAAGAGAAGACCCTCAACGCTTTTTTGCAAACTGGCTCAAGCGCCAGTCCTTTACATTCAGTAACGCCCTACTGCTGGACGATCTTGAAATCAACTGCGATGTGTTCCGAGCAGCAGGTGGGTTCGCGAGACAGTGGAATCTCGAACAACAGGAGGAAACGAGTCATGTGGCCTTTTGGGAAATCTGAACCGGAGCATCCTCCTGGATTCCATGGCATTTGCCCAGACTGTGAAGTAGAGCTTATTGCAGTTCGCCAGGCCTGCAGCAACAAGCTACCAGTACTTACCTGTCCCGTGTGCAATAAAACGTTCGATTACTCGTATAAACCATCTTATGTTTTCTATGAAGTTCAATCACAACGTCGGGACTGCCGGGCTTCTGTAATGAAGCAACACCTGCGTGAAACTCAGCTTCGGGCTCCCAAATATATCCGCGAACGATATTGGATTGTCTACGAATTACCTGAAGGAGTTACTATTTTTTACGATAGCGCAAACAAGTTCTATAATGTCCAAATAAAAGAAATTCCCCCGAGAACAATTGATTGCTTTCAACAAGTCATTGATTTTTTAAGCGAAAACATCTCTGTTTCAGAGAAAAACGACTGCTGACAGAATTTCCTGTTTCACTTTTTCTTCGGTTTCTTGCCCTGTTTTTTCCGTTTGACTTCCAAGCTCGGATGTTTGGGACCACCGCCTAAGTAGGGATGTTTTTCCAGTTGATCCCCTTGCCCCAACTCGCGGGGATCATGGGTGGCCACGAGTTGCTGTTGCAGTTCTTTTGCCAGTTTCGCTTTGACCATCTCGTACATGGGATCGGCGGCAACGTTCTGCAACTGATCGGGATCATTCCGCAGATCATACAGTTCTTCGGTGGGAAGTTTGCCGAATGCGAGTTCATACAGCCGACGGTGAGTCTCATCCTTATCTTTATTCTCGACCATGTAAGTCTTGGTGGGGCCGTTGTCACAGTCTCCATACCAGGTGCCGGGAATGGCCGCAAGTTGATAATCAGGGGTCCCTGCCGGCCAGCGATCGGGTCGGTAGTTGTGAATGTAAAGAAAGTCATCGGTACGAATGGCACGACAGGGATAGCCCCCCATGTCGGGTGCTTCCTGTGAAGGCACATGCCGCTCCTTACCGAAGATAACTTCGTTCCTGTTGTCTGCAATTCGGCCTGATTTTGCATTCGTCAAGACAGGCATCAGGCTGCGACCGGTCACATCTGCCGGAATTTTCACTCCCGCTGCCTCATAATAGGTGGGCGCCAGATCAATCAGGCTGACAAAATCGGTGACCGAGCGTCCGGGCTTGATTTTTTCGGGCCAGCGGGCTGCGAGAGGCACGCGCGTACCCGTATCATACAGACAACTTTTTCCACGCGGGAACGGCATGCCATGATCGCCGGTCATGAATACGATGGTGTTATCGAGTTCGCCTTTTTCTTCGAGTGACTTCAGCGCATCACCCACCAGCTTGTCGAAACGTTGAACTTCAAAGTAATAGTCGGCGACATCACTGCGGACAATTGGAGCATCCGGAAAGCAGGCAGGCAATTTGATTTTGGAAAGATCCATGCCGCTCTGCACCCCGGTCCCCGCTTCATAAGGGCGATGCGGATCACTGCTGCCCAGCCAGAAACAGAACGGCTCGCCTTGTTTCTGATGCTGCAGAAAATCCTGAAAACTCTTAAAGCGTTTTCCCGCCAGTTCGCGACCGGCGGTTTCGGTGCGTCCCGGTCCCCAGGCTTTCCCGGTGTAACCTACCTGATATCCATTCGCTTTGAGAATTTCCGGATACGTTTCGAACTTGTCAGGAAAAATGCAATGCAGGTTCGCCCCTGCTTCGAGTTGCCAGTGGTATTTCCCGGTCAGAATGGCCCCGCGTGAAGGAGTACAGGAAGGCGACGAAACAAATGCATTCTGAAACAGCACACCTTCACGCGCCAGCCGATCAAAGGTGGGAGTCTTGACTACCGGATCGCCATAGACGCCCGCATGTGGCCAGCCCCAGTCATCGGCGATTGCGAACAGAATATTGGGTCGCTTCTGCTGTTCCGCTGCCTGAGAGTTTTTAACCACACAGAATGAGCAGATTATGATACAGCAGAACAGACAGCGTAATACAAAGGAACCATTAAACATAGCGCACCTTTAACGGCTGGAATCAGAGGAATCAGGGACATTGATTCCACTTTACTTGCGGTTCTGCAGGTACGCAAGTAAATCCCGTATTTCCTGCTGTGACAGACGCTGTTCCAGCCCTTTGGGCATGATGGATGTCGGCGACTCTTTCATTACTTCAATCTCATCACGGGCGATTCGGACTTCGGACAGATCGGCGGTTCTGAGGTAGACGGTATCCGTGGATTCGCGACTGATGACTCCCGTATAAATGCGGCCGGCATCTGTCACTACCAGATAAGAGCGATAGCCACGCGCAAAACTGGCGCTGGGAAGTGCGATCGCTTCGAGCAGATCAGTCCCGGTCCGAATAGCGCCGATTTTCGTGAGATCGGGGCCGACTTTTCCACCAGAATTTTCTACCGCGTGACAGCCTGAGCAGGCCGCTTTCTTACCAAAGAAGATTTTACGCCCTTCTTCCAGCCGCCCCTCTGTGAGTAGAGGTTTTAACGATTCCAGATGTGCTTTCTGCTCTGCCAGATCAACGCCCAGTTTTTTCAACAATGGTGTTGCCGCCTGCTGGACCGATTCAGGGTATTTCTGCAATAGACTCGCCAGTTCATCCGCGGACAGGTTCGTCGCAGCGGAAGAACTGTTCAATCCGGTAATCAGTGCCTGGCCCACACTTTCATCAACACTTTTCGCATAAGCTCTCAGCAGAACAGGCAGTGCCAGTGGTCCCGGGGCCTCCAGTTGTTTCGATAACTGAATCAACTGTTCGGCTGAATGCGGTAGAGCGGATAATGCTCTCGCCGCCGCCAGTCGATCCAGGGGAGGATACTCTTCATTCATCCGGGACATGAGAAAATCGAATGTAATCTGGTCGATACTTTTTAAATGACCGCCAACAGCGGATAATGCTTCAATTCGCAGAGAAGCCGGCTGTTTCACATCCAGGGCTAAAGATGTCAACTGTCCATTGAGATCCGGTAGATCATGAGTCTGAGCAATACGGATGACGAGAATCTGTAACTCAGGTTTAGCGGTCTGCAAAGTCTGTTCTAATGCAGAACGCCAGGAGACAGGAAACTCTTTCAACGCAGAACGTTGGATCACTTCCAGTAGAATTGCTTTCGCAGACTGTGACGTTTCAGCATCGGTCAGTGATTTAGCAATTAGTGATTGCACTTCGGAATCCGCAGATTGCGCGACGAGAAAGCCTCGCAGGACGGCAGCCCGTTCCGGGTTCAGTTCCGCTTCGCTTAACCATGTTTTCAACAATGTTAATGTTTCTCCGGCCCAGCCCTCATGTTCGCCGATAATCGTAAGAGCTTCTTTCTGCAAAGCCGGGTCATCGGTATCCAGCAGGGGGGTCACCAGTTCCCGTGTCAGATTCCCTGAATTCATCTGATCCAGAGCAATTAATGCTGCCCGGCGGACAGCCGGACTGGAATCACCCAGGCCTGCGAGAACCAGATTGCGGTTGTCGATGCGAATCAAGGCATAGATGAGAGCATGCTCCAGCGTTCGATCAGGAGACCCTGATTTGATTACTTGAAAGAGAGAGTCCACCACTGACTGCAACTGTTCATCCGGGACAGAGTCCCGTCGACCTGCTTCACAGATGCGGCCCAGCGCAGTGGCAGCAGTACGCTGCACAGCCGGTTGATCCTGTTTCAACAACTGAGTTAACTCTTCTACAGATTGCGAACTTCGTAGACTTCCCAGTGCTTTCGCCGCCGTCATCTGCACACTCGTGGAAGAGTTCAAGCCGCCTTTGATTGCAACAGCCGCTTTGTCTGATCCGATGCGAGATAAAGTCCAGATCGCATTGCGCTTGCTGGTATCGTTATAAAAAGATCCGCTGGGTGAAGTAATGACTTTTGCAAGTTGTGGCACCGCCAGATCACCCACATCGGCCAGTTCTTCGATTGCCTTCTGTTGCACAAATGGTCGTGTGTCATTCAGCAATTGCAGCTTGCGATTGGGGGACAGCGATTTCCAGTCCAGGGCCAACCCATAAGGATCTTTCAGTAAGGGGGTATCTGTTTTACGAATACGATAGATGGCACCATGAATATCTGGTTTTGAAATTTGAGACTGGGGACAGCCAATGCGGAACCAACCGCCGGTGTCAATGACCAGCAGACTGCCATCGGCGTCTTCGATGATATCAGTCGGATGAAAATCAGGATCTTCCGATACCAGGAAGTCTTCTTCTCTGGTTTCAAATGTAGCGCCGTTGCGTACCAGTTGAGAACGAATGACTTTGTGAGTATTAAATATTGTAGTGAAAATGTTACCTTGATATTCCGGCCCAAACTGGGAACCGCGATAACTCAGCATGCCCGAAACAGCGACGTGACCGAAACGAGTAATCGGCCCCAGCAGTTCTCCCGTACGCTTGAATTCAGCAACACAGTCTTCGAAGTGCGGATAAACGCCTCCTTCCATCCAGTGTACCAGGCAATCCACTCGGGGTCGGTTCAATAGAATATTGACCGAACCGATCATTTCTCCTTCGGGAGTGAAATCGATCTCGACGGGATTATCCATCCCCCCTCCACAATGCACCTCGATATCAGAGCCATCGGGATTACAGGAAAAGATCCGGGCAGCCAATCCTTTACTCGTAACATTTCCTGACTTGTCTTTAAATTCGTGACCATGTCTGCCGTCACACCAGTAGAGCCGTCCTTCCGGCCCACGAAAGCATCCATGGATACTCGCAGCATTCCCGGAGAAGCCAAAGGAATCGACGATGATTTTTCGCTCATCCGCTACCCCATCGTCATCGTGGTCCGTCAGCTTCCAGATATTGGGAGGACTGGCGACATAGAGTGACCCCTCATGCCAGAGTGCGCCCATCGGGAGGGTTAACTTATCTGCGAATACAGTGCTCTGATCAAAACGACCATCGCCATCCCGGTCAACGAGCATGCGGATCATGCTTTTTGGTTCTTTAATCAACTGGGGAGCAGGTGTGTTTTCGCCTGAGCTTTCCGCGATGAACAGCCGTCCGCGATCATCAAAGCCTGCCATCATCGGATATTTCGTCAGTTCACTGTTGGTGACTCGTTCGATGCTGAAGCCTTCTGGAACACGGGGCAGATCTTCTGCGGTCACTTTCACTGATGGAAAGAGACCAACCAGAACCACCAGAAAAAAAACATTCAGAATCGATTTATTATTCGGAAGAAGATTCACAGCAGTCACCCTTATCAGGCAGGAAAATAAGTCAACGAATGAAGATACCCGGGTTAAATCTCAGGGAGGACATGACATTGTAAACAAAGTAAAGAATGGGCACAAACAGGATTCTGAAGAATTAATCAGATTCCCCACTGGTCGAATGACTGAGTAGCTGCCTCTCGTTGCATTGGAACTGAGGATTGGATTTCTCATGTCCTGCTTTCACAGAAAGTGCGCGCGCTGAAAAAATAAAAAAATCACAACTTTTTCTGGCCTCAGCAGGCAGCATCTTTCGCAAATATTCAGATTTTGTCGCGAACTGGCGGCATCAATCTTTTCGGAGATTTGAAGCCTGCAGTGAAAAAATCAGACTGCTTTTTTCCCGCTATAATTCCCACGTAACGCACAGCACTTCACCAGTACACAAGGGAGTTTTCAAATGCAGACCACTGAAGTTTCGACAAGAAAAAAACTGACGGAAAAGCAACAGGCGATCTACTCATTTATCAAACAGGAAATCACCCAGCAACGTTTATCGCCGACAGTGCGGGAAATTGGAGAGCAGTTCGGAATACGATCATCAAATGGAGTGATGTGCCATCTGCGCGCCCTGGAACGGAAAGGCTGGATCAAACGTGATCATTATCTGTCGCGGGGGATCACGCTGGTGGCAGAACCGGTCACTCAGATGATCACACTCACTCCAGGTGAAGCCGGCTGTATTGGTGAGATCTATGTCGGTTGTGTGGGAGTGAAAGATCGCAGTGTCACTCTGGAACTGATTGCCCCTGACACCCTGGGAGAAATTCGCAAAGACCTTTGAGCAGTCTGACTTCCGGGAAAGACCGCTGAACGCATTTCGCGATTCCAAACCTGGCTTGAAAACATCTTTATATATGGAGGCTTGACACGTATGGATCATAAGCAGGAATCAAACGAGAAGAATGAGCTCTTACCGTTTAATAGAAACACGAAAACGGGAACGGAGAGTGGGCAATCCGCTTTAGAATTTCCCGAAGCAATAAAAAATGGTTACACCAATCTGCTGACAATTGAAGATGAATACGAGGGCCTGACATCAGGTGAAGCTTCCCATGATGTGGAGCAATGCAACGAACTATTGATGAAGCAGGAACAGCAGATTCAGCAGCTGGTTCGTAAATTGAATCAGGAAAAATCGAAGTTGGAACGTCTGAAAGGCGATCTGGAAGAAGCGGAAGTCTGTCAGGCAATGGCACAATCCTACGAAGCGGCGATCACAGGCTGGCGAGAGATGATTCAGATTTTCGAAGCCCATTATCAGTCGACCCTTCAAAGTCAGCAGGGATTTTCAATAGCCGAACAGGCATGGGACGACCTGAAGCATGTTGAACAACAGGCTATCACCGAACTGGAAAATAAGACCAGATGGGAAGTGATTCATACTCCCTATGGTTCAACAACCGTGCCAAAGCAGGAAGGCCTGCTGCCAGATGAGATTACGGTTGAGGTTCTGGGTGATTATTTACCGGTCTCCCTTCGTACTGAAACCGCACGACTTGCTTTAACGCAGTGTCAACAGGGAACCGCCACTTTTGCCGTGAGCTGTCTCTGATCTTCTCGTCCTGACACATTCGGATTCACATTCATTTTTTTCACAGAGAAAGTACGTACATGACAAACCAGTTTTCACAAACCGATATCAATGAAATAAGCTGCCGCACCATCAGTGGTCAACTTGCTGAATGGGGTATTGATTTTTCTCAGTCACGTGTGGCACAGCTCGCACCCGTTCAAATTCAACAGTTGCAGACCTGGATCAATGCTGGCGTGGAAGCAGACGAAGTATACCAGGCTGAGTTTGCATCACTTCCTGATTTTATGGAAAGTGAATTACTGGAAATGAAGGGAGAACTGGCATCTTTATCACGAGAAGAAATCATAGAACAGGCGCTCAATGCCTGTGAAGCCGAAGTGCCACTCACTGACAATCCCTACCTGTTCGATACAACGGGCTGGCATGTGTGGCGTAAAGCATATTGCTGCTGGTATCACGGTGAGTCACTGGATTTTCTGGAGGAATTGAGTACGCCGGAATCTGACAGTACACACGAAGAGACCGTTTTAACAGTACCACAGCAATTGAAATCATTGATTATCCGCTTCAATCAGGCAGGAGATTCACTGAAGCAACTTCGACTCAAGCTTAAGCAGACCAGACAGGAACGAAATACCAGCCGCAAGCAACTGATGCAGTTTCTCAATCAGCAATATGAATTAACAGAGGAAGAATTCAAAGAGGAAACAGTATCGATCACAGAACCCGAGGCGCCATCCTTAAATGGCCTGCAATGGCAACAGAGTGAACCAGCTAAGCAATCATCCGAGTTAAGTAAACCAGTCAGTATCATTCGTATACCCGTTACGGGCCCGGAAACGAATCGTGTCGAAGTTTATCTGCAACCAACCAGTGAAGGAAACTGGCGCGCAGGACATTTCTGGTCTGTAGAAAGCAGCTGCCAGGCAGGGCGGATTTTACGGGGTCGCTGTCAGCTTGATCAACGACAAGCCACCTTTCTCACGGATTCGGCTGCGTTAATCAATGAAACACTCGTTCTCAGCAGGAAGCTCACCTGCGACTCTGAGATTCATGCACAAATCGTCGATTATTTAAATCTTCTGGAAGAATATCCAGGTCAACTGGATCTATGTTGTGACTGTCATCAGCACTGGCTCAGTGAAGATCTGAACCTGTCAGGAAGTTGCCCCCAGTGCTCAAATGACTGACCTGCAATAGACGGCTTCCAATCAGAACGGAATTCATCAGAGTCTCTCCTTTTGTCTTGCCTTGTCCTCTGAATCCTGCCATAGTTTACGATAGTTTATTAAAGCGATCCCATGCTTTCAGACTATTTCATACAGAGGTGGAGGTTTCCTGTGCAAGATCAACCGGAAAAAGCAGACCAGACTCATTGTTCCATGAATCGCAGACGATTTCTGGCAACTTCTGCATCGGCTGCCGCCGCAATTGGCTTCGGCGCCCCTGCCATAGTCCGGGGAACTAACCTGAATGAAAAGCTCAACATCGCCATCATTGGCTCTGGGGGACGAGGTGGCAGTAATCTCCGTTCGGTCTCTTCTGAGAATATCTCGGTTTTATGTGATGTGAATGAACAGAATTTGTTTCGCGCTGCACAGAGTCATCCCAAAGCAAAACAGTTCAAAGATTTTCGCGAAGTGTACGATCACCCTGATCAGTTTGACGCCGTCGTCGTCAGCACTTGCGAGCACACGCATGCCTTCGCAACACTACCGGCACTGCAGATGAAAAAGCATGTCTATTGCGAAAAACCTCTGACCCACAGTGTCTGGGAAGCACGTGTGATTCGGGAAGCAGCCCGTAAAGCGAATGTCGCCACTCAAATGGGTACCCAGATTCATGCGGGAGACAATTACCGCCGGGTCGTCGAACTGATTCAATCCGGCGCGATTGGACCTGTTCAGGAAGCACATGTCTGGGTTTCGCGGGCGTGGGGCTGGCATCCTTCCGAAGAAGCAGCCCGCGCCGCAAAAGATCTTGTATACTCGGAAAAACGGCCGAGTCATACTGACGAGATTCCAAAAGGACTGGACTGGGATCTCTGGGTAGGTCCTGCTCCGGAACGTCCTTTCAATAATATTTATTTTCCTGGACCCAAATGGTATCGGTGGTGGGACTTTGGCAATGGCACAATGTCCGACCTGGGAAGCCACTGGATTGACTTGCCTTTCTGGGCATTGAAGCTGGATTACCCGCTCACAATCGAAGCGGAAGGACCACCCGTCCAGAAAGAAATCGCACCGGCTTCGATGCAGGCCGTTTATGAATACGGTCAACGTGGAGAGATGCCCCCTGTTAGGGTGGGCTGGTACCAGGGAACAAACAAGCCCCGTATCTGGCAGGAAGGTAAAATTCCGCAATGGGCCAATGGGGTGTTATTCGTCGGTGAAAAAGGCATGCTGCTGTCAGATTACAGTAAACATGTCTTATTACCCGAACAAGAATTCGCAGACTTCAAACGTCCAGAGCCCTTCATTCCAAAATCTCTGGGTCATCATGCGGAATGGATTCATGCCTGCAAAACCGGTGCGCCGACAACCTGCAATTTCGAATACGCAGGTTTGCTTACCGAAGCCAATCATCTGGGTAATGTTGCATATCGCACGGGTAAAAAACTGCACTGGGACTCCCAGGCTATGAAGGCAACCAACGCTCCCGAGTCGGATCAGTATATCCGTCGAGAGTATCGCAAGGGATGGAAACTGGTTTAACATTGAATGTCTATTGCAAAAGTCGGCATCGTGAGTTGGAGAAAGCATCAGATTTCTAATTAAATCTGATAGCCAACCTGAAAAACCCTGTTCTCGTTTTCATCTAGCAAATTGACTACAGTATTATTGCTAACCTGCCCGATACCGCTGTTTTAACTCTTTCATTTCAGTTTTTTTGATTGCCGGTAATAACTCAGAATGGACGATCAAACTTCGAGTCTCTGGCAGCTTCCACTGCATTTGCAATCATTGATTCAGTCTGAACTCAATGAAGGAGAGCAGATCACCTGGGTCGGAACACCGATACCCAGACATTTTAGTATGCGGTCAATCGGTATTGTTTTGTTTGGTATTCCGTGGACAGCTTTTGCACTGTTCTGGATTGCAGGAGCGGCTGGCTTTAAAATTCCTGATTTTCAAAAAGGATTTGATTTCTTTCCACTGTTTGGAATCCCATTCGTCCTGATTGGTTTCGGCATGCTGACTTCACCATTCTGGATGATGAGAAAAGCTCGGAATACTGCCTATGTTTTAACTTCAAATCGAGCAATTATCTTTAACGGGGGTTTTAAAACTGATATCCGATCTTTCGAACCAGAGAGTCTCGGCAAACTGCATCGAAAACAATGGAAAGATGGCTCTGGAGATCTCATCTTTGATAAAGAATTCCGCTTTGAACAGAGCAACACCCGGCAACAGCACGACTTGGGATTTCTGGCAATTCAGAATGTGAAACAAGTTGAAGATCTTGTGAGACAATTGATTGCAGATACAAAATCTGGCTCAACCTGATCAGAACTGAATTGTAGCTCAAACACCAATGTAGTCACGGTTGCTCTAATAAATCGAGTTGATTTTGATCCTTAAATGAAGTGGATTATCATAGCTGATATTTTATTTATAAATTTGTGGCTGAGATTCTTCTCAGCTAACGCTCTCAGGAATGAGCATTAGTGGAATGATGAGCCCTTATCAAAACTGATTCCGCAAACGGTCACTGAAAGTTTGTAACTCCTCGATAACTAAACTCGTTTTACCATAGACTCAAAGTCACCTCAGCCAATTGAGTTCTTTCAATATCACTTCCGCGTCGCAATCACAACCCCGCCTTTGACCTCTGCTGCCTGGTTGTCATCGATCAGTTCCACCCCGGCCATGTTCGACACGTGGACGATGTCCCCCAAGGGCTCAAACAGGCCCCGGTAGTCACTCAGTCGATTATGGTGCACGTCACCCGCCGGCCTGCTGCCGGAAAAATCAGTTTTGATTTGCAGAACGAACAGGCCGCCCGGCTTCAGGAACCGGAAAAACTTGGCTGTCTCGATGCGCGGGTCTACACCCAGCTTCATTTCCCGGTCGAGTTCGTAATGATACCAGGACATTCCACGGGCAAAGATCACATCAAAATATCCATGATCAAAATACAACGGCAGGTCTGAAGCACTGGCAGCGATGAAATGAGCCTGTGAACCCCGCTCCTGGGCTGCCTCGATACCAACGCGGGAAATATCGACTCCATACACATCAAGCCCCTGGTCAGCCAGCAGGGACGAATGCAGGCCCTTTCCACAGCCTACTTCCAGCAGCTTGTCACCAGGTTGCAGATTGAACCGGTCGACCAGGTGTTTTTTCAGCCAGTCCCGTTCCCGCTGCTCATTGTAAACGAAACCGCCTTCGGCATATTTCGCGTCATAAAAGTCTGATTTTCTGCAGTCTACCATTTCATTTCCCTTTGATCTGAATCAATTGATTGTCGTTTCGATGTTTTGCCAGTCCTCCAATGGAATGATCTGGGCCTTGCTTTTGCCGTTCAATGCTTTCGGCAGTCATTCGCTTGATTTCTTCCCTCAGATTGGAACCATGCCCGCTGCTGACCTGGTCATTGGATAATGAGGGATCGTGTAACCGTCTGAGTGCTACGATGTCCTGCATGGCCACCGCTTTGAAACCAGCCTGAATACAACGTTCGTAAAACTCGCTGTCAGCCCCGGCAATCCAGGGAGCCATGCCATTGCAGGCTTCATAAACGGATTTCTTCATCACCATCGTGGAATTCACCACGGTCCCGGATGGTGAAGCAGCATAAACTTTCCCGGAATAGTGGTACGGTTTCCAGGTCAGGGCGCGCCTCATTCGCTCGCTGGGATCGTCGTAGGAAACAAACTGCTCCATGGAACCGCCCACAACGTCAAACCCCTGCTGAATCAACTGAATGCTCTTGTAAAGTCGCATCGGCAGTGACAGGTCATCTGAATCCTGATTTGCGACCAGGTCGCTTTCCAGGTAATCAAACAGCCTGTTGTAGATCACATAAGGCCCCACAGGTCGATCAGTGTTCTGATACCAGCGCACATTTTCCAGCTTCGAGTACTTTTCCCCGATCGGGTCTTCATCCACTCCATCATTCACCAGGTGAATCACCGTCCGGACAAAATTCTGGTTCAGAACTGATTTGATGGAGTCCTCCAGGTATTGATAGTTTGGCTGGCTATACGGGAGAATCACATCACAGGCGAACGTTTCCCGGTGTTTTTGAGGTTCGACTGGCGAATACAGCTTCGGTATCAGCCTCGGTTCTCTGGCTGGCTTCACTTCCTGGGGGGCTGGTTTTACGGGCTGCCTGTCTTCCTTTCGATTCTGGAAATACGCTCTCACATCTGCCTGCATTTCCGGCTTAAATGTCCCCCACTTCCACAGCCCGTTTTTCGGGTCAATCACAATATCGTATTGCGGGTTGAAATGGTGTCGCTTCAGGATCTTTTCGCGCGTGCCGTGTTGCCTGCCTGCCTGGGTTCCGTGGAATAGATGTCGCACTGTGCCAGGTGTGCAGCCTGTTTTCTGATCGACAGGCCAGGAATTGACCAGCGACCAGTCACCGCCGCCGATGATGCAGGTATCAGGAATTCCGCCACTGATTGCATCCCGTCGCGCGGCCCATGCTCCCCCCGGCATTCTCTGACCGTTGCGTGATGCTGACCAGCTGGGGAGCGACCGTTCCACGTTTCCATCCGGATCCAGATACTCAATCCGCTCGAACAGCTGCACAAACTCATGTGTGCCAAGGAGGCTTTTTGTCTGCTCGTACCAGTCGGGGTTCTGAAAGACAAGGTCAGCATCAATCCAGGCAACCGCGTCGACGTCTGCCGGCAGCGACTGGATCCCGATATTGATCAACCGTTCTTTCTGCCACATCAGGTTTTGATTGATACCGCCTCTCAGCTGAATGGCACCGTCAATCTGGAATGTTCCATCAAACGACAGTTCCACAACAGTCACAGGCACACCCAGTGCGGCCTGAAACGCTCTGAAATTATCCAGGCGTGAATCACTGCCAGTGGGGTTGAAGTAGCAGGAGACGACAGTCAGCGATTTGATACCACGGGTCTCAACTGCTTTGACATTGCCCCAGCCTTCGCAGGTTGATCGAGTCTTGACCAGTCGCCGTACCTCATCACCGTGTTTCCGGCAGAGGTAATTACGCTTGAACTCGCAGGCTTCACAGAGTTTCTGTTTTGCTTCGACGGTCAGTGTCATATCTTAACGTGTCTCACATCAATGTAGGGAGGGGCATAATATGCGTTCAGATTCTCAAAGCCTGTGGGATAAAACGGGCCTGAACTGGGCTCGGCTAAATCTTCGTTCCAGTCGTAACCGTCTGGCAGTGTCTCCCGGGTGTACGATGTCACGCCGAACGGAAGAATCGGAAGTGTGGGAACGGATCTGTGCCAGCGTTGGGTTTCACCGGCTGGAATCACGCAATTGAAATCATCGGGAGGATAGTATTGACCTACGATCTGGGCTGCAAATTCCGTAAGAATACCCCAGGGAACATAACTGGCACCGATGGCATAGTTTTTATAGATTTCGTCAAACTCTGCCTCTTCGGGAGTCGTGGTTCCGGCTGCAATCTGCAAAACCTGTAGGTTAATACGCCAGCGTCCCGGCTTGACCAGATCCCCGCTCCCCTCTTCCAGTTCGGCCTGCTCGAAATCCACCACGCACTGATGGAGACGAACAAAGTTATTCCAGTTGTCTGGCCCGTGTGGTGGGGGTCCGAAATTAAACCATTCAAAATCCTGAACCCAGGTTCCATAATCAGCGGGAGTCTGGCCCGTTGTAAATAATGGCGTTGATTCGACGGCAGCAGGCCCCGTGAAATTGCAGGGAGAAGGCTTCGACGTTTCCGGATCAATAAACGGGTGATAACGTCTGACAGTAACCGTGCTGATCGGCTCACCAGCGGGGGCATTCTGCACCATCAGCCCGTCCATGTAATACCACTTTTTATACAGCGGAATATCTATTTCCCACTGCAGACCCGCGTTGACGATCTTTGCCCCGCAGCGATTACAGGGAAATCTCAAGCGCGGGCAGGGCTTTTTCATCAGTGACATGGCGCAATCAGTTTGTCCCATTTCACACCTTATAAATCTGGGGTTCCATCGCCGTTATAATCGCGGCATTGAACAGTGGGGGCAACCAGTCCGATCCCTGGGGCACAGGTCGCCCAGCCGATTGAACCTGCTGCCACGGCGTCATTGATCGCGTCATCATCGCCGTCCCACTTGCCGGCCAGCGGGATCGGAAACAGCACTTCGTCATCAACCCTGCTGTCAGCCCAGTTCGTGTAGTAGGACAGGCATTCAAAATCGGAATCTTCTGGCTTGTCGATGACGAACTGATCGAACACGACACCTGCCAGATCGCCGATGAACTCAATCAGCCAGTGCCCCGGCCAGAGAGAGACAGAGACATTTCCTCTCCCCACGTTCGGCAGGTCCTCAATCAGGGTGGTCAGCGATTCTTCCGAAAGATACTGCTTGAGCAGGGAAAACGGTTCTGTTTCGTGCCCCTCTAACACCAGCTTGATTTCCGCATTGATGGAATCGCCTATAATTTCAATCATCTGCTTGCTGTTGCCGTCCGGATCCCAGTAGAACAGGCTGCACGGAATTTTTATTTCTCCGTCCACCATTCTGTAATAGTCTTGATTCGACCGATTGTCACCGTCGAGGTCATAACTGTCAGGGGGATATGTCCGCAGTGTAAATGTGGAATACGGTTCATGAGTAATGAACCTGACCGGAGTCGGTGCAGCAATCTGATTCGCCGGTGCAACGAACGCGAGGAGATTCTTCGTGCTGTCCTTATTTTCTTTTTTGTCGCCTGTCGTAACTTTATAAATCCCGTGGACATTCCAGCCGAGCAGTTGGTGCTGAATCTTGAACCGGCTCGCCTTGGTCAGATCGTTAGGCAGCTTCAGGTGTCCCGCTGGATCACCGATCAACTGCTGCACTGTGCCAGTGCCGTAAAGCAGCTCCAGGCCGTCGAGGGTTGCGTCTGACAGCCTGCTGTTCTCCGGCCTGACATATCTGCCGTGAATCTTCTCGTTGTCGCTTTCATCGCCCTCGTAACGCACGAATGCGGGAGCGTACTTAATCCGGCCCAGTTGCCCCTTGGTGATCACCTTCGGGCCAGTGAATGCGAAGTTGATGCCGTTGGTGACGTACTTCGGCACTTTACCATCTGCGTCGGCTGGTTCATCCTGCCCTGCTGCAGTGTCGCCGACCGGCAGACGGATCTCAAACACCGGAGTGTCACCATTTAGCGTGCGGACACCGACGATTTCAACCAGCGAGTGACCGGGAATCAACAGGTCTTTATCCTTGCGGCGTTCGTCTTTGTCAACGATTTTGTCATCACCGACATTCAGACAACTGAACCATTCGCCGGGGCTTGGTTTGGCAGAGTTAAACACTACTGATCCTCCGGCTGCTGGGTCTTGTCTACGGTCTGTTCCTGCTGTTTGATCAGCTCTTTCAGAGCAAGGTCACGCTGCCGCTGGTCGAACGGGGGCACAATCGTATTCACTTCGGAATTACGCGAGATGGTGGTGGTCATGCCGTCTGATGTGGTGCGGGTGATGGCGACCTGTTGAATTGCACCGTCCAGCTCCATTTTCTTCAGACCTGCGTATACTCCAGAACCAGAGTCTTCTGAGGTGATTCGCAGGTTCTCCACATCGATCGCGGCGAGGGCCTGGCTTTTCAGGTTCTCTTTTTCTTCGTTGCTGGTGACTTCCTTGACGTAAAACCAGTCGGGGAATTCGTCGTTGTATATCTTCTCCAGCTTATACTCAGTTTTGTAAGTCAGTACGATTTCATTCTTAATCACCGCTTTGGTGTCGGTGCCGCCCGGCAGTTTGCGGGGGTTGTCTTTCAGCCCACCGGGAAGCGGGGCAGGCTTTGTGCGGTACTTGGATTTCAACTCCTCTTTGTGCTCGTAGCGAGCCGGTTCGCCGACCAGGTTCTTCAGCGGGGTGGCGATCAGTGCCCGCAGCTCAGCGGGGTAGGGAACTTCGTGTTCCTCTTTGGATGTCTTCCCGTCTTTGTCTTTGACCTTCTCTTTCTTGAAACGAAACATCGGTTCGTTGAATCGAATGATTCCCAGCTCTGGGATGATCGAGAACTTATCGCCTTCGACGCTATAGATCCGGTCCGCCATGGAGAGCGTATTGCCACCTTTGGTTTCATCGAAGTAGATCCCGGTTACCTCAACCGGTTTACGAATCAGCTTGCCTGAGTAAGTGTCGATGCCCAGTTCAGCGCGGGTGGTGAAGGTCGGCAGGATCTGCTCGAATTCTTCAATCACGTAATCGCCACGTCTGCCGGTGCGGGGATCGATTTTCCACGGTCCGGGGATAACAGGTTTTGTGGCTTTGAACAGTTCTCGCCGGGCTTCGTCATAACTTTCGGCCCGATAGTCGTAATCACGATCTCCACGCCGTTCGCCATTATCAACTGCCTTGGCGAGTGACTCACCATAGTGGTCATAATTTAAACGCAGGTACTCTGATTCACTCTTCCCGCCGGCGGGGTACTTCAACCGATAGCAGCGATAGACGGTCTGGATCGCGAGGCTGTACTGCTCTTTCAGTTTGAGGTACTTGGCTTTGTCAACCGGGGCACCGGAAGTTTTCTCCGCTTCGATCTCTTCCAAGGGGGCTTTAATTTCATCGAACACGCCAGGAGAACAGATCTTCCACCCCTCTTTAGGGCGGTAGCTCAAGTGGTCGATCGGTCGCCATTCGCCGTCAATGTCGAGCCCGACCGCTTCAAGCATCCACATTACTTCGTGCATGGTCAACCCGCCCAGGACCGTCACCGAATCAGGTGTCTCCGGCAGATTCGCTTCAAACCCCCCTGACATCAGGTCCTCAGTGGGAAGCAATGCCCCTTCACCGTACTTGCGGATTCTCACCCGATCATCCCAGCCTAAGCAGATGCGATAGCCCAATGGCGTCACCAACTCGTTCAGGGCCTGTGCCGGGGGAATGCGGTCCCAGTGCACTTCAGGAAAGATCTGATTGCGGTACGGGAGCGACTGTTTCTTTTCGAGGTCGAGCAGGTCACGGGTGTCGTAGTTCTGTTCGCCCATGGCTTCGAGGCACATATCAGCCAGTTGCCGCGGCGTTTTCTTTTTGCGGGGTTCGATTTCGCCGTTCTTTTTGACGTTCCAATGACCGGAGAAGCTGCCAAACTTCCACTTCCAGCGACGATCATAAATCGGGATCGTCCAGTTCTTCGAGGTCGCGGACTGTCTGACAGACGCTCTGTCCGGTCGGCATCCCTGCAGGAGAATCTGTGTGCGACCTGTGCGGGCATCGTTGGTAAATTCGTCGAACTGAAACAGCAGGTAACCATCAGGCTCAATCGGCGTGTAATCCGAGTCGCTGGCATTCAGAGTCTGAGGTGCCATTTCGATCTGACACACGTCGGGAGTGATGCCGTGCGAGCGCGAATAGTTCGCACTGACGATCTGCTTGATGCCCGGATAGAAAACGTATCCGATGCCCTGATCGAAATTGCTCATGATGTGGCCCCGAAGGTCAGTTTGAAGTCCTGTCCCATGTGAATGGTACTGAGGTCACCGCAATTGTTCAGGTCAATCACCGGACTGGCGATACTGCCCGATTCGTCGAAGATCTCTGACTCATCGGTGAACTTGTCAATCACGGTCACGTCTTTGGGCCGTGCGTCCTGATCGAACACCAGCACGCCATCACCCGACAGATTCACGGCTGCAAGAGTGCCTGTCGAGTTGTAATTGAGCAGCCCGGCCAAAATGTTAAGCACCGTATGTGCCCCGGCGTGAATCGTGGTGGTGCCTGCTGTCTGGCGGAATGAGGTCGTGTCGGAATTGATATCCAGCACGCCACCGCTCTTGACAATGTCAGCAACGGCGACACCAGCTCCGAGATATACCGTGGTGTCGTCCAGAGCGTTATCGAAGAACGCCTGCCGTAATGTGGCGACGGTCGCGACCTCTGTCGGATAGTAGGCAATTCCCAGCGAACCCCGGTTGATGTTGATCGTGTTGCTGGCGTGTGTTCCCAGCAGCAGAATCGCAGGGGTGTTGCCGTCCGGGCTGTCTCCCGAGTTGGTGATCAGGGCTGTTGTCTGGACAGATCCCAGGTTGATCTTGATGCGTTCCGAGCCGTCGCCCTGCTTGTCTCCGATGTTAAGCAGGGTGGCACCGATCTTCAGGTACTGGTCGCGGTATTCGAAATATGAAGTATCGCCGTCGGCATTGACGCGGGGCAGTCCGATGGCTCCGGTACTGGATGGCTCCGAAGGTGAAGGTCAACGCATCGTCGCTTTCGGTGTTTGTCAGCACCAGAGATCCCCCAGCCCCGGCGAGGTCCTGTTTAATCAGGTCGAGGTTATCCGTACTCCATGGATGGTTGGTGCCCAGGGTAATGATCCGGTCGAGTAATGGGATATCCACGCGGGTGAGCGTGTTTTCAAAGCGTTCTGTATCCAGCTGGTTTTCAATGACCAGGCTGAACTCGCTGAACTCCCGAGCTTCACCAACGATAGTGAGAACACCATCCTCAAACCGGTATGGGCTTTCTGTGGGAGTCGCCAGAGTTGGGAATGAGCCGGCAGCCCCCTCGGATTCAGTCTCGGCTTCGATATCCAGATCCACCATGACCATCTGCCCGGATGATCCGTTGAAGGTTGCGCGGGCAATCCGGCAGCCTGAATATGAGTAAACCTTCTCATCTCGGTCGATCATCATCACAAACTCGGGCAGAGAGTCCGCAAGAGCAAAGCTGTCTGTGGACTCAGCAGCCCCCAGAATCAATGGCAGGAGCGTGTCGAGGGCCAACTTACTTGCGGGAACTCGAATGGTTCCTGAGCAGCGTTTCTGCCCCAAACGGGTACGCTCGACAATGTGTTCTGTGGTGCCGGTCGTACCACCGGTCTCATCAATCGTCTGCGATTCGACCAGAGACTCAGCGCCTACGATCTCAATCGGGATGCTGCTTGCGTCAAACGGCAATGCACTATCGATTGCCACACGGGTAAATGTTCCGATGCCTAATGTCATGAGTCTATCCTTATTAAATCGCGTCGATAGTGGTGATTAAGTGACCGGACAACATCTCGATTGCCTTGTCTAATGATTCGTCCGGGATGCCGATAAACGGCCTTGCCGGTATGTTGTTTTTACTGTCCTCTTTCGATCCGTCCTGATGCACTCCGGCATAAACGATATTGGTTCCGAATGTCGTCGCATCGTCTGTCACAATCTCAATATGCCCCGGCCCATCCGAGACCACGCTTCGCAGCAGGTCGCCTGTGTCGATCAACGGTCGTGTTCCGGGGTTGTGTCCCGGTGGTCGTGGATTCTTCAACGGAGCCCAGGGAACCCCGTCAGGTGATTCACCGCTGAGGAAGCCTTTCGCCAGATCCCCGGCCAGCTCGTCATTCCACTCGCTGAGAACCTTGGACGCTTTGGGCTGCTCTAATCGGTTGACAACGCCGTTGAGGAATCCACCGAGTTCTTTGGTTGTAAGGGTTTTAGACATCGCGTCTTGTCCTTCACTGTGATGACTTTGAAGCCGGACATCTTCTTCACGTCGGCAGGGCCATATGCTCTGCGGTCAGTGCTGATCTGCTCGGCATACATTTTGACGGCTTCGGATTCTTTACTGGTTTTGAACCGCAAACCCCCGTGGATATTGGTGCTGACCTTCAGGAACTCCGCGTCTTTGGATTCGATTTCAAACTTTTCTTCGGTCATGTTCTCGCTTCCCAACTAACAAACCACAGGGTGATACCTGCGTGATACTCTCCTGCCTCAAACCAGCTTGGATCAACGACCGCACCGGGGGCAACATAACTGTTTACGACTGACGCAACTCCGGTTAAACGGGGAGTGCGGAATGACTTCACAATGGCTTCGTACCATGTGAGGTACTTGTTTCGGTTGGCGACCTGGTCTTCGTCCGAGTCCACCAGGACCACGCTGATCTGATATTCGATCTGGTCTCTGAGGTTGGTACCCTGGGATGGGTTGTGTTTTGGTGTCTTGGGAGCGATTAAAACTGCCGGAAAATCAGCTGCTGCGAAGTTGCGGGTGGTCGGCTCCTTCAGAATGCGGATAGATGCGTCGGCAATATCCGCCAGATCCAGCCCCTCAATCTGGGTTTTCACCGCTGTCAGGATGTCTTCCAGGATGGCTGTCATTTTTCTCTCCGACAGATGCAACGCCAGTGAGTTCTCAGGCGAGTCCGAGTCACCGACTGGACTCTCCACTTCACGCTTGATGAATCGGTGATGGTGTCGTCTACTTCGATCTCTGTCCCGGCCAGTAAGACGTTGGGGATATTCCAGACGATGCCTTCGTGTGCCGATACCGCCAGCCCTTTGGCGATATCATCCCTCGAGATGTCTCGCATCCACGCATGGGAGACAGATACCGTGGTTGTTGTGTTGGCTGCCCCACGTCGGGTCGTCAGGGTTACCGGTTCCGTTCCTGGCATCTTCAGATACAGGTAGTCCAGATCTTGAGTCGTCACCATCAGATCACCACCTTCTTGTAACGAGCCAGAGAGCCTTTGACGCTATCCAGCATTTTGGCTTCGTCGTCGGCACCAGCGAGCGTGTACGAGTAGTCTTCGATGCTCTCCGATTCAACCCGCCCCTGCAGTTTACGAGACGCCAGCATCGACGTAACGAGCTTATTCGCAGCGAATGTGATATCAGCCGGCACAGTTGCCCAACCGGCCACATACACCACTTTGATATTCCCCAGTCCTAAACCGGGTGCGCTCGCCAGCTGACCACGTAAGCGGGAGTAGGGCCTGGGCCATGCTTTACCGATCCGGTACAGAATGCCGCTTTTGCTGACTTCGGTATTGGTGGCATCGTCTTTCCGGAGAACGTAATCGGTTCCCTCAACCAACAGAGAAGAGGCGGGGAAAACATCCGTGCCGTCCCCATAGTAGCCGCCTGAGTCTTCGTTGACTGAGGTAATGGATTGGACGGGCGTCTGATTGAGAACAATGATCTGGTCACCTGAGCCGCTGTAGTACTCTGTGTACGTCGCTTCTTCAATCTCCCGCTTCAGATACCCTTTGATGATCGCTTCGGCCTGAGGGATCAATAAATCAATCACAGCGTCCAGTGAGGTATCACTGACGCCTATGAGAGTTTTGATTGTGGCCTTTGTGGTCAGCGACATTGGAAATTACTACTCCAAATAATTATTTTGAATCAGAGATCAGCACTGACTAATTGAGTTTTATTGTGTTATGTAACCAGGTCTTCCCAAAACCTTTGTGCATCAGGTGTCATCTTTCAAAGTCTATACAATGGAAGACTGTTGAATTTCGTTGACATAGCTGGCCCCCTGGAGAATGTAAAATCCTGCTCCTAGCTGGGCGTTGGAACCCACATCATCCACATTAAATGAAACAAAAGTGAATCCATTATCCGAATCCAGATCTTTCGCCATCACTTCAATAGCAATCAATGCCTCATTCTCGGCACCATCAATAGAATCAGTATCAAAACTGGCTGCCTCCGATTGTTCCACAAGCATAAACTGACCAGTAGATTCGATATCTGTAGCACCGACTTTATGTCGAATCCGCCTGAAGTTAAGTGGCTTGGATGAACCTGAATTCGCAGCAGTATGCTGCTGCGCTGAAATCACAGGGTCATCTCCGGCAGTACCGATGGATGCCAACAATACAAAGAGACACCGGTCATAATTTTGGAGGTTGACTCTGTCCCCTGTATTCACATCCGCCGACAAGTCGATCGGCATAAAAGCAGGAATGATATCGTGACCTTCTAAAAATTCTTTATTAAACATTTAATGAGTTCCTAAATAATCGAGATTGCATGAAATAAATTGGACCAGCAGAGTAAATCAACTACTCTCTGCAAATGGAAAACTATGCACGAGTCGCCAGAGTGACAAAACTTGACTGTGTCGCAGTTCCCTTATAAGGAGTTAATGGCTGTGTCTCCCACGGCTTTCCATCAATTCGCATAATAAATCGCAGCGCCAGTTGATCCGTCAGAAATTCAACATGCATGGATTCTGCCTGTTCAATGCCGCCTTTACTGATGGTGATGTAGTCATCGAGGCTGGCTAGCAGAATATCTCCTTCTGTCCCCAAGGTTTCGTTGAACTCTGTTGGAATTACAGGACGTCCCATCAAAGTCGCATAAGACGCCCCAGAAAGTCCGGAAGGTGGCATATAAACTAACTGTCCACCAGCAGTGGAAACACCCAGACTCATCTGATGGAGCTGCGGTTCAGTATCCTGGTTAATAAACCAGGCAGAATTCATTCGTGAAGATGCTTTCATACGGCTCCACATCTGTAAAATATTTTCTGCCAAAATCGTATTTGCCGCCTGACCAGATTCTTTAGGAACTGTCACTCTTGCAGAAGATCGCATCACGCCCAGTGGTTTTCCAACACCATTGCCATTGAAGATGGATTCCCCCAGCATAAATTCCATTTCCTCAGTGACTTTTTTGTTTACATAAGATTCAAGAGCCATTCCATTGTCGTTAATTAACTCTTCTGTCAGATAAACCAACACTGCCAACTTGTTAAGTTTCAGCGTCGTTTCTCCGAGCTTCGGTGTTGAACCTGTTAATGGGTCGCCTTCACCCACCCAATAAGCACGCAATCCCCCTGAACGAGCTCCATCCGTGCGGCTGGTTTCCGAATCTGTCGGGAACGTCATATTATTTCCAGCGACCCGATAATGATCTGTGCGGCTGAAAATGTCGTTCTCATAAATTCGTGTCAGAATTTCCTGATGGAACTCAGGTAATACCGCGATGCCACCGTCCGCGCCTACAATTTCAGACATTCCCTGAATCGATTTGCACATTCCCCAGGATTTTTTTGTCTTGGCGATGACTTCGCTACGGTCTTTAAATCCACAGCGGATAAAATCTCCAAACGATTGAAATTCTGAAAATGGTTTGTAACCAAGGGGGAATGCGCGGCTCCTCTGCCCGGAGAACGTTTTTTTGAAAGCCTGATGGTCCGTTTGATTTTTCTCCGTTTCCCAATAAGCTGCCAGACGTCCCTGTTCATCATGATGAATGCCGCTCATATCTGGGCCATTTAGTTGATCTACACTTTTAGTAAGATTTTCAATGTTTGATGAGAGAGACTTTACTTTTTCTTCGAGTGTTTCAGACATAGAATGTCCTTTCTGATAAATTATTTTTAATAAGCATTTTACATCGGCGCAAAGATATCACTTTCCATTGAAGTCAATTGCGACCACATCAGATGTGAGGTAGCAGATCGGATACCTTCTGCCGTAATTCTTTTACTACACGCGATAGTGCTTCGACATTCTCCAACAGTCGATTTTCATCGCAGAATTTTTTCTGTTGAGCCAACAGGTTCGTTCGTTTGATTACATCTGCAATTTGCTGACATTGATGATCCGAGAAAGCATGGAGCTGTGAAGCTGATTCAGAATGATTTTTTGAAGCAATCCGTTTCAATCTGTGCGTAATCTCACTTGCTCCAGGAAAATCAATCGAATCAGAATCGTTATTCGCATTCAGTTCTTCAGAATTGTCATCAACAAGCTTGAACTGGGCATAATTCTCTGCAAACGTCTTCTTTAAGTTTTCCTGTTCAAACTCTAGTGTTAAGAGCAGCTTTTCCAGAAACGACTTAACGGGCGAATTTTCGAGTTCTGCTGTTTTTGATCTCACATTTTTTTTCATATCTGAGAAACAGCTTGAAATCGATTTTAAAATCAGAGCGCCTGGCGGTACGGACATTCCCAGATCGTATTCGTTCTCAGTATTTGAAGCTGATAATTTTTGTGGCTGGTCTCTCAGCTTCGGACGACTACTGGTATCATGCACTCGTGGGTTGTCTATGTTTTCAGATAAAATTAATGGAAGATGCTGATTGTCCGTTACATCATCAGTACCCGTTAGCGACCAACCAGGTATCTGGTGTTTTTTTTGAGGGAGCACCGTTCGTAGTGATTTTAATAGCGGCTCTACTATTTTGCGGCCTTCAATCGTTCCCCGATCAAGGGTTCTAGCGATGGCATCTGGATTGACGCCTAATGCACCCCAAGACCATTCAATCAGTTCCCATTGTTCCAATACTATTCCAATTCTGGAATTTGCTGTTTTCCTGGTTGATGATTTTATTGGCAGAGCACGTACCGAAGTTGCTCTGACTAAGCCCTCAGCGATCAGGTGGAATATCTGCAACGATTCCAGTGATTTGGAAGTGAAATAAGATGTCGCAGATATTTTTTCTTGGTCTACTTCAATTGCCAGACGGCCATCCGGATGCTGGCATTTTGCGATGGGGCATGTAATTTCGCCTAAACCATGCTCCCAGAGAACTACCGGGTTTTTACGGAAATTTTCAAGCTGCACTCCCGCAGGTTCGATAATGTCACCTTCGCGGTCTTCGCGAGGTGTGTTGATGATTGCTCGGGCAGACATCAGTCTTTCATCGATCATCGGATGAGTCTGACTTGCCAGTGAAAGTTCTGAAGCTTTACCAGCAATCTTGCAGAAAGCTCCAAATGTCTGCTGCCGGTTTTTGAGAAGAACTTCAAATGAATCTGAACTCTGGTTTGTATTCACTGTTTACCCCGCTGAGAAACATATCATGTTTGCGACAGGGCAGTGTTTTAAGATTCGGCATACACAGGTCAAGATACTAAAATCACAATATTGACTTTTTCCTGCACGATGAACTGCTCAATTTTCAGTATGAGGATGAACTCAGTTCTCACCGGTTCAAAGTTGAGTGTCCCGTGTCTCTGATTTATACTCTACAGGAAAAGAATTTTTCGACCTGATTCGATACAAATCATTCTAAGACAAATTAGTTCTGGACTATGTCCCGATTTATTGTATTGTCTTCAGGGACTTTGGAACCGAGCATGACAGTTCGAGAGATGCTATGGTTAATTGTGATGCGATACCGAAAGACTGCGGGGATACAATTCATCTAAGCCCGAAGGCGCAGCTATATCAATAAACTACATTTATGAATTATGCCGCTTTAGGTAACGACTCAGCATCTACTTGTGACTGATTCTGATTAGAATTGCTGAGTTCAGAAGAAGAAATGCGATTTGAATAAATCAGATTGATGAACTCTGGAAATGAATTCCACGGACCAGGATTCTGGTTCCAGACTACTGCGATTTTTTTAAAAAAAGTCATTTCGTATTTTGCAATAACCAGACTCTGTATCGTTTCATTTGGTTCTAAATCCGCGGGAGTCCATTGACGGGAACAAAGATCGTATGCAGGTTCGCCGTTCCTCCCGTTGGCAGGAATCTCATATAATATTGCCAGTTCACTGTCATCGTTCAGTTTTGCCGGGAAACTGCGGCAGGTATGGGGACGTGAATGGTAAATACTACAACGTCCTAAACCTTTTGGATGTTCCTCATCCGGTAAACATTCCATGAGAAATCGACACTTTGTGGTACCCGGAAACGAAACACTTGGAATATGCTTAAGGCAAATGACAAAAGGCACATTTAGTGCATCTTCAAAAAAGAAATGGGGAGCTAAATTGCGAGATATCAGTCCCTCCGAGTCCTCCCAGCGACAAGCAAAGTCCCAGAAATTCTTATTCTGGTATTGCGTAAATTGATGAATATCTGCACCAGAGATTGGGACTGCAAAAGAGCGACAACATCCGGAATGGCAGGAATCACAAATACCCATTTTACTTCTTATTCTGACAGGAATTCCGTGAGATAATGAGATATGATTTGATTCCATCACCCGAGACGTCTTTCACGTGGGGAAACTCAATTACGAATCAAACCATCAAACCCTTTCCAGCCTATCGTCATAATCGTTAAAGTCGCTTGAATACAATCCAGAATTCAAACAAGACATCTGGGGAAACTGCTGTATCCTTTTCAGCTATAACTTGTTTTATATGAATGACTTGACCGCGTCTGACAACCTCTTCATTCCTTCTCGTATCCCTTCAATGTTCTGAACACCAAATGTCAGCCGCATATGATTTTTTTGTATAACAGGTTGCTCACTGCTATCAATGCCGTGATCGAATGCATAGCACAACTCTCCTGGTACGTACATGACTTTATCCTGATGGATCGCTTTCTGAAACAGTGGGCTTTGAAACCCTGTTTCTATTGATTCAGGCAAAGTCATCCACACGTAAAGTCCACCCCTCGGGTGGATCCAATGCACGTTCCTGAATTTTGAGAAATAAGACTCCGCAGAATCCAGCATACAATCTCGTTTTTCACGATATACAGATCTCAAATAATCCACATGATCATAATATAAATTTTCACGAAGAGCATCTGCCAAGATATGTTGGCTCATATTTGTTGAGCCAAAATCATCATTTCCCTTTTTATCTGATATGGCCGCACACACCTGTTTCGATGCCACCCCAAATCCGACTCTCAACCCGGGAGCAAAGCTCTTCGAGAACGTTTGGGTGAGAATGACAGTTTCACCTGTCTTGTCAAAACTCCTGATACTGGGCAGAACAGGCCCGTCATAACAGAGTTCTCGATATGCAAGATCTTCTAAAATATGAATTCGATGTTGTTTTGACCATTTTTGAGCAACACCAATGACTTGCTTTCGCCGTTCTACCGAAAGTGATAATCCTGAGGGATTCTCATAATCACTTACGAGATAAATCATTTTCACTCTGTCCAACTGTCCTTGTGACTCCAACATTTCCAGCGTTGAATCCAGAGAATCCATACGCATTCCGGATTCATCTGTATCGACAGAAATGATTCGGGCTCCTAATCCCTGTAATACACCGAGAAAAACAAAATAAGTGGGCGCTGCAACCAGACAAATATCACCTGGATCAAGTAATACTTCACCTAAGAGTGACAAATATTGTTGTGAACCTGTTGTGACAATCAAGTTGTCTACTGTCACTCCCAGTTCTTCAGCTGATTTCTGTTCCAGGTTAGTTAAGTGTGTTAGAAGTAATTTTCTAAGAGACAACGAACCTGCAGTCGTCCCGTATTGAAGTGCTTCCCTGGCTGCCCCAGAATCTGAAAACAGAGATTCAAATGCGTTTTTTGTAATGGAAACTGGCAGACTGTTTTGATCAACTAATCCAGCCGCCAGCGATAGAACTCCAGGATTTTCAACTCCCTGTTGCATCAGATAACTGATCGGTAAATCGTGGCTCCAGGTTCTCTTTTTACTGAATCGAATTTCATTTGAAAGGGCCATTTTATTACTCGAATTGCCTTATTTGTGTATCCAGAAGCCGGCAACAACTCTATTAACCGGACCAAATGCTGCCTTAATATCATAATTGAGGTCTGAGTGATTTACTACGAAGTTGGATCATACAGAATTGAAATTGGGAGTCTCAATCAGCATACTGGAAAGAAATTCCGATGTTTGTATTTCTTAATGCCAAATACCAGTCTCCAGTTGCAGCTCCTGAAACAACATCTACTCAGTAGGAAACCGAATATTGAAATCGTTATTTTTCAGTTCATCCCTGTTGATATTTTGTTTGCTTGAAAGTCCTCTTCTGGCGGCTGAGACTTCCCCCGAACCTCTCGCCTTAAATGCCGGTTTACACCCCATAGACTGGGTGATTATAGCAATTTATGCGATCTCAACTATCTTCCTGGGTTGGCACTTCAGTCGAGGTCAAGAAGATACATCGGAATACTTTGTCGGAAGCGGACAGATGAATCCCATATTAATCGGGGTCTCATTATTTGCCACTCTGCTTAGCACTATCACCTATCTCTCGACGCCAGGTGAAATCCTGGGAAAAGGACCTGTATATCTGATAAAAGATCTCGCGATGCCATTTATCTTTCTTATTGTTGGCTTTGTAATGATCCCGGTTTATATGAGACAACGTGTCACCAGCGCCTATGAACTACTGGAAGAAAAACTGGGGCTGGGCATTCGATTACTCGGAGCAGTCATGTTTGTCAGCTTGCGATTGATCTGGATGTCGTTGCTGGTTTATCTGACAGCTAAAGCGATTACAACCATGCTGAATGTTGGCGAAGAATGGATTCCCTATATCGTATTAGGGACAGGTCTGGTTGCGATTATCTACACTTCACTGGGTGGATTGCGTGCAGTCGTGATAACAGATCTAATTCAAACGATTCTCTTATTTGGTGGCGCTTTACTGGTCATTGCCACAATTACTTATCATTTGGGTGGTTTTGGCTGGTTTCCAACAAAATGGGATCAAAACTGGGATACTCAACCTTTTTTCAGCTTCGATCCGTCAACACGAGTGACGTATGTTGGAACGTTTCTCTCAATACTGGTCTGGTATGTCGCGACCTCTTGCGGTGATCAGGTTTCAGTCCAACGCTTTATGTCTACAAAAGATGCAAGTGCATCCAGAAAGTCCCTGGCAGTTCAATTAAGCGTTTCTGTTATTGTTTCACTCACATTAGCCATGGTTGGTTTTGCTTTACTGGGATACTTCAAAGAATTTCCAAACGAAATCCCTGCAGGAATCGATCTAAAAATAGATGCTGACAAATTCTTTCCGCACTATATAGCCTATCATCTTCCAGTCGGAATTTCTGGATGCGTTGTATCAGCTATGTTTGCCGCTGCCATGTCCAGCATTGATTCCGGAGTTAACTCTATCACGGCGGTTGTCATGACAGACTTTCTAGATCGGTTTGACAAATCTCCGCGCACAGAAAAGGGTCACGTTTTTACTGCACGACTGCTGGCATTTGGTATTGGTACCATCGTGGTTTTATCCAGCTCTGTCATGGGAAGCATCCCTGGAAATATAACAGCTGTAACCAACAAAACAGCAAATTTATTGACCACGCCAATCTTTTGCCTGTTTTTCTTTGCTCTGTTTGTTCCGTATTCCAGACCAGCAGGAGTTATTGTCGGGGCAATCCTGGGAACGACAACTGCAGTCTTAATTGCATTCTCCGGACCAATCTTTATGGGCCCCAACGAACCCGATCCAATCAGCTTTCAATGGATTGCCCCCGCTGCGGTCACTGTGAATATTGCCAGCGGGTGTCTGGTCAGCTATCTGATTGCCTCTTATCAACGCAGCAATAAATCTGCCCACAGCTGAACATTGGCTGGTCTGCCACCTTGGACTTGTACTCACTCAGGGTATCTCAACAGACTTTGAATTCTTTTTTAGAAAGCTTAGTTTTTTGCAGTCTGGGAGCTGCCGAATCAGAGTCATGTTTATCTATCTCTTCATCTTCTTTCTGTAGTAAACTTGATCTCCCCTCACTGACAAGGTGATCGCCACCTCCTTCAGGTCCCAGGGGAGGCAACCCCCTGATTGCTCTCAATTCATCGACTTTGATTATTTTTGCACGGATATCTGTAGCCAGCCTTTTTTCAAGCAGATCCGGATCATCAATTTGGGTTGCCTCAATCTCTACGGTAAGATGTTTTCCAAATTGCGATGCTAGATGCTCGGTATCATCTTCTGCCAATAGATCAAGTATTGGCTGAACAGTAAGGCTTATAAACTGTTTAAGGCTCGCATAAAATGCTGCATAACTTCCTCCATCCGAGATCCCTGCAGCAATTCCCGGAACTCCATGCAAGGCAAGAATTGCATCTCTGAATTGAATAAAAGAAGAATTATAATCCATTTCCCGGGGAGTCGCCGTGAGAGCAACAACCTGTTCTCCTGTAGTAAAGATCGCCTTTCCTGTGTTTTCGGTTCCTCCATATTTCTGCTCAAACATCGCTGCTGCTGCTTCGAGCTCTTCACGAGTCGGATTCATGTCTTTGCCACATGTTACGACAATCGATGGATCTGCCCCATTATTCATCTGTGCCCATCGAGCGGAATCAATTTGATTGGCAGAATCAACCCATCTTGCTCCAGCACTTACCGGAGACTGTCCATCATCTTTATAAACCGGATGAGGCCAACGTGATATTTGGAGTTGAGAAATCGGAATTACATTTCCTACGACTTGATGAAACATACTCGTTTCTGCAAATGAACTGCCATGCGACTCACTAAAATATCTGAGAGAGGGAGTCTGGATTTTGTATCCACCTTCCGGAAATTCATGACTGGGAGGTACCGGGGTGGCAATCGCCGTGGGAATAACATACCTCTGGACCGTTTTTCCGAATTGATTGGGCACGTTCCATACAATACTGGTCCCTGTCAGTTGAAGCTGTAAGACACGTTCATAGCGAAATGAGGCGCCAGATTGAGTCGGGTTGGGATGCTTTAATATTTTACAAATCGGATGTTCGTTAGAGAGCGGTTCTGCTGCACCATATTCCCCGGCATACAAACTTTTGAACTGCGAATATCCGCTTTTATTTTGAATTTTCTCTTTTAGTCTTTGCTGTTTGGAGCCATTAATTGAATCATCATAAACTGAAACTGATGCCTGCATTGCTTGCAGACATATGGCCCGGATCGCAACAAAAGTCCATCCAGAATATTGATCAGCTTCCCTGCTATGATCACTACTCCAGGACCCCGGCTGCCCCGCCCCCAAAACTGCTCGTAATGCAACAGCAAACCGATTTGATTTTAAGCGTGTTTTAAGTTGTTTGAATGGATTCCACATTTGAAGCCTTTTTTCCGGTTTAAGAGAATCATATTATGAATGGGCATTTAAATCTTCAGGCGACCATCAACTGGCGCCGCCGCTGATTCCTCAATGCACTTAGGCAATAAACGACAGCGTCAGCACGATCGGGTGATCTTCCTAATCTTTCATGCAGCGTTTTCCCGTTGTAACTCGCATCTGAACCACGTCTTCCTTTGGGGGTGATATAGAATTTTTCGCCATCATGGCCAGCGAATATTTTTTCAGGAGCCACCAGTTCTTCTTTGAGCCGTTGATTATCAGGCAGAGCAAATGGCATCATGCGAAAGTCACCAGCAGGGTCAAGCCTTCTTGCTGTCTCCCCATACAACTCTGCCCTCTTATTTGCATATTTTTTGGAATCCAGAATACTGGTTGCGTTGCCATGAATTTCTATGACATGGACATTTCTTTTTTTCAAGGGGTCCCCCACCGCGTTCCCATACCCACCTCCCCAATCAATGCCAATCGGCACGATACCCTGACTTAAGTCGATTCCATATGTTTGCGCCGTATCCAGTACCCAGCACATCGTCTGCTGGGTATCAGAAAACTGACACTCATGGACAGCCCGAATCCCATATTGCCCTCCCACTGCTAAAACAGAAGTATCACCATACCTTGATGCTGCTACATCCAGCCCAAAACTCTCTACGGGCAAAATCCGCTCTAACAATTTCAACGCAAGTTCATGAGATTGCTCCCGGGCTCTCAGAGAAAGACGATTCCAGCGAGTCCAGAATTTCACAGGCTCTAACAGCCAGTCTGGGAGGATAACCTGTTTTTCAGGATCCTGATCAGGAAATTTTCCCAGTGCATATACATTACGTATAAGAGGATCTGCATCATTCAGAAGTGACATGAATTCGTCATAACAGGTCTGCCCTGGAATTCGCGGGCGCACCAATTGGAAATCATTCTCCGCGATGGGGCTTCCATGTGAGTAATAAGTACCAGCAATCTCGATACCCCCGATCGGCGCAACGGGTTGCTCCAGACATTTTTCTTTCACATTTGTGCATTCCCAGCCACTGACTGTGATACACCGAGTTTTGCCAAATTGATCTATAATCGTCTGCGTTTTATCGGGATCAACAATTGGAAAGGATTCCCGAAACGTACCGGATAAGGTCGATGGATTTGACAGCGCGAGAAATTTTTTGGCCTGCGTATTGGCCAGTTTATATTTATCTTCCAGATTGGGTGCAGTCGCTTCATCAAACCAGAATAGTACATGGGGTGAATGTGCACCTCGAAAGCCTTCAATATGCTGCGGGTTAGCTAGCGAAATTGAATGCTGATTGGTATCGAACACGCCAGAAGTTAAAAGTTTCCCAGGTGGCTTGCACCGCATTTTTCGCCACCATTTATCAACCTCGCCAAAGGCAATTTTTTGAGCTGTTCTCACAGAATCTCGTGTAATGATGATTTTTGCATCGTCCCAGATATGAAAGTAAGCACAGCAGGCGATTCCCGCTGCAGCCCCTTTACCACAACCTGTATTTCCTTTAACAAATACACGGCGAATCGTGGGATCAAACATCGATTCGAGAATATCCCACTGCCAGTCATCAAGCACCGCTTCAGGCCATTGGATATTAACATAAGGGCGGATGTCGCCAGATCGAGCCTGACGGATTGCTGCTTCAACTCCTGAATCCTCTTGTTTTTGTTCATGGGCATGAAGATGCTGTTCAAGCTCAAGCAAATATTCCACATAATCGGAGTCCAGATCAGTCAATTTTGCATTGCAAGATCACGGAAGAAGATACTTCGTAGATCATTCCTCGTTTACGGGATTTGATGGGAAGCTTGATATACAAGCTTCAAAGACTACCCATTCAACCTCAAATAGATTTAAATGATATTGAATCCCTATCCTTGCTATCGGCACGGGAAGGTCAAGATAATCCAAGGATAAGACTTTGCTTCCAGGTAAACACTCAGCACTTACTACTCATGAACTGCCATTTTCTTTGTTAACCAACAGGCTTCTATAAGAATTCATTCGTAATGTCATTTCCAGGAAAAGAATATTAGGAGAGATTAGATGAAATCGGTATTGGCTTGTGTATTTCTTATTCTGACTCTACTTCCCAGACATTCCGGAGCTGCAGATGAAAAAGTTAAAATTATTCCAGACGTAGTTTATGGTCACAAATTTGGTATGGCATTGACATTCGACGTTTTCCAACCTCAAAAGCCCAATGGAGCGGGAGTGCTGTTTATGGTGAGTGGCGGCTGGTATTCACGTTGGACTGAGCCTCAAAGTATGCTGGGTTGGTTTAATCCACTACTGGAAGAGGGATTCACCGTTTTCTGTGTCAGGCATGGTAGCAGCCCCAAATTTAAAATCCCGGAAGTGGTGGAAGACGTTCGACGCAGTGTCCGCTTCATTCGACAGCACGCACAGGAATATGGCGTTAATCCCAATCAGCTCGGTGTCTGGGGAGGCAGTGCAGGCGGACATCTTTCGCTAATACTCGGGACGACTTCTGATCAAGGTGATCCTGATACAAAAGACCCCGTTTTAAAGAACAGTAATCGGGTAGCAGCAGTTGCCGCCTATTACCCACCAACCGATATTCGAGAATTCGTGGATGAGAAGTCTCCTTATTACCACCGATTTCCTGCTCTGCAGTTCAAAGCGGATCTGGCAGATGATTTTTCTCCCCTTCTCCATGTGACCCCTGATGATCCGCCAACACTGCTCATACATGGAGACCAGGATAAACTGGTCCCCATAAGTCATAGTAATAATATTATGAAGAAGTTCGAAGAACAAAAAGTTCCAGCCGAACTGATCGTTATTAAAGATGCTGCACATGGCTTTAAAGGTGAAGACCAAAACCGTGCCAGTCAGGCAGTTGTGGACTGGTTCAAAAAGTATTTATTGAACCCTTGAAGAATTTTGTACGCCTGATTTCGTTAAAATTCTGCATTTTTGGGAGTTCTGGGAAACGGTATGCAATCTCTGATATTTGTCATTGATGTGATTAATTGAATGAGACGCTCGAAGCCTAATCCGAATCCTGAATGTGGTACAGTTCCATATTTACGCAGATCGGTGTACCACCAATATTCATCTGGATTTAAGCCGCCCTCTTGCATACGGTCTACCAGAATATCATAACGTTCTTCACGCTGACTTCCGCCAATAATTTCTCCGACTCCAGGAACAAGCACATCCATTGCGCAAACTGTTTTGCCATCATCGTTGCAGCGCATATAAAAAGGTTTAATCGTTCTGGGATAATTATATACTATTACAGGCTGCTTAAAATGCTCCTCCGTCAGAAAGCGTTCATGTTCAGACTGCATATCGCTACCCCATTCAATGGGGAAATCGAATTCTTTGCCACTGGATTTCACAATCTCGATCGCTTCTGAATACGAGATGCGAATAAATTCATTTTCTGTAATATTGCGTAAGGTCTCAAGAGTTGTTTTATCGATCCTTTGGTTGAAGAATTCCATATCCTCGGCACAATTCTCCAGAACATCACCGATAACAGTTCTCACAAAACTCTCTGCCAGTGCCATGTTATCCTGCAGATCGTAGAAGGGCATCTCAGGCTCAATCATCCAGAATTCGGCTAAATGACGAGTTGTATTTGAATTCTCAGCTCGAAAAGTGGGACCGAATGTGTAACATTCACCAATCGATGTTGCAAATATTTCTGCTTCCAATTGTCCAGAGACGGTCAGCGAAGCCGGCTTTCCAAAAAAGTCCTGAGAAAAATCGATCTTTGTCTGGACTTGAGCCAGTCGGTCTAAATTGAGTGTGGTCACCTGAAACATTTCTCCAGCTCCCTCACAATCACTGGTAGTAATAATGGGAGTCTGGATATAAACGAATCCCCGCGTCTGGAAGAATCGGTGGATCGCAGTAGCAGCTTCATTCCGGACCCTCGTAATTGCTCCAAAAGTATTTGTGCGTGGGCGCAAATGAGCAATTTCCCTCAAAAACTCAAAGCTATGTCGTTTTTTCTGTAGCGGATATGTTTCGGGATCCGCAGTACCATACAGATAGAACGACTCTGCATGTAATTCAATTCTCTGGTTTTTTCCAGGTGACTCAATCACCTTGCCGGTCACCGAAAGGCTACTCCCGGTGGTCACATCTTTTATCACTCTTTCATAGTCTGGAACATTTTGATCAATCACAATCTGCAGATTGGCCATACAGCTGCCATCATTCAATTCCACAAAAGAAAATCCACTTTTAGAATCTCGACGTGTACGAACCCAGCCACAAACCTTGATTGTTTCTCCCGGTTGAGAAGTATGCAGCGCCGCTTTTATTTTTGTTCGGATCATTGAAGTGACACTTTCCAGAATTGAATTATTTTCTTTTAAATCGCTTTTACACCAAGAGTTTAAGCACATGCAATACTTACTCTGCTTTCTGCATCCCTTTTTAATTTGCATTCTGGATTCTGTAAACTGTAATTCTGAAGAGATCATGGCAGGAGACCTGGGATAAGGACATACTGATATATCAGTTGCTGCCACTGATCCTGTTATTCCCGAAGGAGTGAGATGAATTTTAAACAAAATCTGTTCCACTCGGGATCTATTAATCAGTAGCAGAATTCAATGAGTTTCAATCGACTGGCTTTCACATCGGAATATTTTTTCAAGAAACATGTAGCAAAATATTATCAGAAGGAGCAGAATGAACATCCGGCCACAGGCCCGCCCGAAATTTAAAAACCGAACCTCAATTTTAAGTCTGATTATAAGAGATGCCGGAAATATCGATCGCTAATCTGGTAGATTTAAACGATGAACTGATCGCGATGATTCGCGCAGGGATCCCCCTTGATCAAGGACTGCGAAACGCAGCCAAACATTTAAATAAAGATTCAAAACGATTCACGGAACAGCTGGCTCTTAGAATAGAAGAAGGTTTTTCTCTGGAAGAAGCCATTGAGCCAGGGGCGAATGATCTACCCCATTCGTATATATCTCTGCTGAAATCAGCCATACGAATGGGAAAACTGCCGGAAGCACTGTCGGCTTATACCGCATTTGCACGATCAAGGATGGAACTGCGTCAGGAAATCAGTATAGCATTGATATATCCTGGCATTGTGCTGGTCATGGCTTTTTTTCTTTCACTATTCGCCTGCTTTATCATATTTCCGGAACTGCTTGAGATTCACAAAATGTTCGAAGTCCCCAATACGCGGTTAATGGATTTAGTCGCGAAGTTCTTTTATTTCTATCAGGGCTGGTTTCTGATTGTACCAGTAATATTTCTGTCCTTGATCATCAGTTGGAAAGCAAGCCGTTTCTCTTTCCTCCTTACAAGAGAGAAAAACACTTCTTTCTACAAGGGTGTATTTACCACAGTTGCCTATGGTTGGATACCAGGATATCAAAAATTGATCTCGGAAATGAATTTTTCGACTTTTACAAAAATGATCAGCATCCTGCTTTCCTATCATGTTCCATTACATGAAGCGCTGGTGCTGGCGGCTGGCTCTACCGGAAATTCGAAACTGATTTCAGAATCCGAATTACTCTCTAAAAAGTTGAAAAGCGGTTCTTCATTACCAGATGGAATTCAAAACAGTGAATATTTTCCATCTTATATAAAAAAGATGTTGATAAAGGATGCGCATCAAAACCATCTCGTTAGAATTTTTTCTGAAATTTCACGCGTTTATCAATCGCGAGTTTCAAATCGCATCGATTGGGTGAAACGTATTCTTCCGATCTCATTACTCGTCATAGTGGCTGGTGGTATCACCGCCAGTTACGCCATTATCGTTTTTCTTCCTTTTATTGAGTTATTAAAAATGCTAGGGAGTCCCACATTATAATGAGTCGCTATTCATATAGCTGTCTGAATAAAGAGGGGCAGGAACTGCAAGGAATTATTGAAGCAGCAAGTGATGAATCTGCTCGAATCAAACTGATGGAGCAAGGTTTAAAAATCCTGCGAGTTGACCTGTTATTATCCGAGAGCGACATCGATGCCGGAAAATCGGAGCGTCTTGAAATAGAAAATTTTGAATGTGTGCAGCTTTCTGACTTTGGAAAGGCTGCCTGGTATTCGGACTCAGAATATGTAAGCGATTTACCGAATTTTTCTCAACCGGAAATCCATGGAATTCCGCTGTCAGCCAGCTTTCTGACACTGGCTGAAGAAACCAGTTCTCGGAAGCTGTCTCGCATCTTCCAGAATATTGCAAATGATCTGGAACAAGGCATGCCCCCCGAAGACAGCTTAGGTCGAAACTTGAATTCAATACCACATCATCTGGAATCAATTATTCTGGCGGGAGCTCAAACCGCACACCTGGAATCGATCATCGAAGATTATATCGAAAGCCAAAGGTGTCTCGCGCAATCTCGTCACAAAATTCAAATTTCTCTCTTTTATTCTGGAGTGCTTATTGCGGCCTCTTTTCTGCTGCTTTATTTTTTGATGGTTACAGTAGTTGCCAGCTTCGAATCGATATTTGAGGGATTTGGCACTGAATTACCCAGCCTGACAGTTCTAGCCTTTCAAATTTCAGATCTACTTTCTGAACATGGTCTCCAAATTCTGGGTTGGTTTCTACTGTTATCAGTGGCTTTCTGGTTCGGTTTCGATTTATTTAAATTACAGCCTGTTCGTAGACGGCTGATTAATAAGATCCCTGTATTTGGTGGTATTCTCAGCAATACCTCTTATGCTCAATTCTGTCGTATGCTGGCCACTATGACTGAAGCAAAAATATATCTTCCTGATGCCATCGAACTGTCTGCAAAGACAACTAACGACCCCAATCTGATCGCGGGTTGCCAAGTACTGAAAAGTAGAATGAAAGAAGGCTTAAGTCTCTCAGAAACCTCTTCTGGAATTCCTCAGTTCTCAAAAAGCTTTATCCATATTTTTCGCTGGCAAGATCGTCCAGACATATTTATCGATTCTTTACGAGCCAGCAGCAATATTTTCCAGGCCAAAGCAAATATGAAAACCGGCTCTCTGGTATTTGCTCTACAGCCAATCATATTAGCTGGAATCTTAATTATTATTACATTCCCAATCGGGGCAATTTACTTACCGCTCATAAAGCTCCTCAATGATCTCTCGTAATCACCAGATTACTAGAAAGTTAAATCGTCAGTGGAATCACTTGGTCTTATATTCTGTCTGGCATTTTTTGCCTATTTTCCGATCGCAGGAGTCTCCTCAATTCTGCTGGCTCGCAGAATAAAAGACTTTGGTCACCAAGGCGTTAACCCACTGATTAAAGTCTGCTGGATTCTGTTTTCGTTTTTCCTGATGCTCTGCGGATTTGGTTTAACTGGTCTCAGCATTATTGTTATCCTATTCAACAAACAGTCATCCCTGGGTGCTTTACTTCTGGTTATCCCCAGCCTGATTCTCTATCTTGTTACCATCTTTCAGGAACTTCAGTGTATTCAAGTAGCTTCCGCTCTGAATCAGGGGGAGGAATACGACCTGCCCGAACGATTGCAGATGAAAATTCAATCAATACGGATTTTCGGCTGGATACTGGTGGGACTCCCCTCACTCATCTTCCTGCCCATATTAGTATCATTTTTACCATTACTACTGGCATGCTTAGTGCTCAGTTCTCTCATCAATATATTTTCATTAAACAAACGGGCTAATGAATCTGAATTACTCTGGTTATTAACATTATGTGTTGAAAAAAATATTCCACTGGGTCCTGAACTTGATGCCTATGCAGAAACGCAAACACGAAAGTATCGAACTAAAATTGAATTACTCAGTAGTCGAATGTATTCAGGCATCTCTCTTTCAACCGCCCTCTCTGATACTCCAGGACTCGTCCCTCAATCAGCTGTCGTAGCAATTCGTATTGGAGAAGAAAGCAATACTCTGGGTATAGCGCTCCGCGATGCTGCCGTGCAGTCTTCAAAATACCTGAAGAACGAATCAGGGAATCCAAGCGGTACCTATCTTGCGGTCTATGTGACCGTCATTGGAACGATCCTGTTTTCAGTTGCAGGTTTTATCATGTACTGGATCATCCCCAAGTTTAAAAAGATATTCATGGATTTCGGCACCGAACTCCCTCCCATGACTCTTACGGTGATTAATCTTAGTGAATTTATCATTGCCAATTTTTTTCTGTTCTTACCAGTCTTTTCAGTCCCGTTTACATTATTAATTCTGATACACATTGGGAATTATTACGGGTGGTCAAATCTACGAGTGCCTCACTTCACAGGCTGGTTCCCGCGTTTAAATACACCTGATTGCCTGAGGCAAATAGCCCAATCCATTTCGGCACAACAACAGCCTCAGGTCGCATTAAGTTCCGCTTCTCAATACCACCTTTGGTCAGATGTTAAAATAAGATCGCGGCTTGTAGAAACCAGTGTTAATCAAGGTGAAAACCTCTGGAAGTCTCTACAGAATGCTAAAATCATTTCCCGTTCTGAAGCGGCACTTTGTGACACAGCTGAGCGTGTTGGCAACCTGCCCGAAGTATTGAGGTCACTGGCATTCACGATAGAACAACGCAGAACCAGAAAACTGAAGGTACTGGCAGATCTCTTAAAACCAGTTGTTGTCTGTTTTCTGGGAGTCGTCGTGGGACTGTTTGTCATTGCATTGTTTATCCCCATGATTCATTTAATATTTGATCTCAGTTGAAATTAGATTCCATGATATACAAACATCAGAATAATTCAGAATGGAATAAACGGTCAGGATTTACCATCTTTGAAGCATTTATCTCATTAATCCTGGTCAGCACAGCTGTCTCCATAACAATACCGACTTTACGTGTCGTCAATCTTCAGAGAAAGTCCCTCAACGAGCGCTTTATTGCAACGACAACCCTGACCAATCTGTCAGAACGATTGAAAGCAGAAGAAACTTGGAACAGCCTTACTTCCCAAAGACTGGATTCATACCAGGAAGAAGTAACGAAAGAACTATCTTTAAAAGAGCCAAAACTCGCCTTCAACCTGATAGAAAACCCTAAGTTACCTGCGATAAAACAACTGATTATCCAACTGACGTGGCAAAATCCATATGGAGAAATTGTAGATCCTGTTTCACTCTCGATCTGGTTTTATAATCTGGAGGATAAAACATGAATCGCCTGCAGGTTAATCATTGCAGAATTCAGTTTATTCGATCAGCGCCTCATGGTGTATCCCTGATTGAAATGCTGGTAATGATTTCGTTAATCTCGGTCATTTTTACTGTGGGAGTAACCATGCTGGCATTTCTGATGCGAGTAGAGTTACAAGGAACAGACCGCATCCATAAATCATTTAACATCCAGAGATTATCGAAGCAGTTTCGACAAGACATCGCCTCTGCCAGAAGGGCATCACTCATATCGGAAAAGAAACAACAACGACAAAAACTGAAGTTAGATATAGGGGTTGACCGTTTCATAATTTACTCAGCTGGCGAAAACAGCTATGGAAATTTTATCAGCCGCGAACAAATAATTTCTGATAAGTTAATTTCACGGAATGAATATCCGATTTCAGAAGGGCAACTTCATTTTCGCATTGAAAATATCAACCAGCGCCAGATTGCTTCCCTGCAGTTAAAAATGACAACTGATAATTCTCATGAAAATGAGACGGTCAAAATGCCGTATAGTACACTCCAGTTTGATGCAGTGATTAACCGGAAATATTCTTATGTAATAAATAAAGAGCAATAAGCTTTAGGTGAGTTATGAAATTAATCGATCTCGATTCTTCATTCTCTCAGAACCACAATCTCATACCCGGTTCCCGTAAGGGCGCCGTTATCATAATCCCGTTAGTCTGCCTGATTCTTGCATTGGCTGTCGTCGGTGAATTGTTAAAGCAGACCTCACTTGAAATCAATCAATTAAAAAAATCGCAATTCCATCTACAGGCAACCTGGCTTGGCGAAGCTGCTGTCCAACGCACTGTTAGAAGACTTAAAGAAAACATGGATTATTCTGGTGAGGTCTGGCAGATCTCGTCAGAGGAAATGGGTGGGGTATATCCTGGAGAGGTGATTATCGAAATTGAGAGAAATTCTGAACAAAATCAAAGTACCATTTTAGTTCGAACCAAAGCAAGCTATCCGGCAGACGAAAGCAAACGGGTTCGCGTCATTCATGAATGGCCAGTCCAGCTTTAAAATTCAATTATTGAGAATTTATTCTCCTTCTCTAAAGACAAGCTAAACTGAAGGAATTGTTATGAAACACCTGGCATCATCTAATTCTGGTTATGAGCGGAGAATTCGTGGAGGTTTTACCTTAATCGAATTACTGGTAGTGATCGCAATCATAGCCATACTAATCGCCCTGCTGCTACCAGCTGTTCAACAGGCACGAGAAGCAGCACGTAGATCATCCTGCAAGAACAAGTTGCTCCAACTCAATGTGGCGTTGCAAAATTATGAGATGGCCCACAATGTATTTCCACCAGGCTCGGTCAATCCCACCGGTCCTATCCTCAATGAACCGAAAGGTTATCATGTCAGTTGGCTTTTGCAGATTTTACCCTATCTGGATGAGCGAACCGCCTTCAATAAATATGACTTTGATAGAGGTGTTTATGACCCCGCAAACAAGGAAGTTGCCAATTATCGTATTGCTACTTTACATTGTCCATCAAATCCGAATCAGGGTCATAGTTATGCCGGAGTACAAAACGATATCGAAGCATCGATCAGTGAAGATACTAATGGAGTCCTTTTTCTAAACAGCAGTGTCAGTTATGACGACATTCTGGATGGTTGCTCGAAAACTCTTTTTGTCGGTGAATTTATCGAAGGAAATCAACTGGGATGGGTCTCGGGAACACGCTCCACACTCCGTAATTCCGGCACTCGGATTAATTCAGATGACGGAAAGATATTTACCGGACAGGACGCATATGAAAGACGCTTCACGCCAGAGGATGAAAGAACTGATTCTGATACTCCAGTCACCAATACCAGCAATAAAAAATCATTTGTAGGCGGTTTTTCGAGTTACCATACAGGAGGGAGCCATTTTGGTATCGGTGATGGTGCTATTCGATTTTTAAGCGAAAATATCAATCAGTCTGTCTATGAAGCCTTGGCTAATCGGCACGATGGCCAGCTCCTCTCAGAATTTTAACTGATTGAAATGTCACACGTATTTCTATTCTTCTGTAAAATTGTTGCACCATGAAACTAATTCGAGAAAGCCTCAGGCACCATTCTGGTTTTGTGATGATCGAATTACTTACAGTCATTCTGGTTATCGCGATACTGATTGCACTTTTATTACCCGCAGTGCAGCAGGCTCGAGAAGCAGCACGGGCAACGACTTGTAAAAATAATCTTCAACAAATCGGCCTGGCTTTGCAAAATTACCAGATGGCACATCGTGTTCTTCCTTCGGGAACCGTTAATTCGAGCGGCCCAATTCTGAATCGACCTGTTGGGTATCATGTAGGCTGGTTGATTCAAATACTACCACAACTGGACGAAAAAACGGCCTTCATCAATTATGATTTTAAATATGGCGTTTACGATCTAAAAAATCGCACAATCGCTAATCACAATATCCCCGGACTTTATTGTCCATCTAATCCAAATGACACCTGGAACTATACTGGCTGTCATAATGACGTGGAGTCACCTATAGACATAAACAATAATGGCGTCTTATTTTTAAACAGCAGTATCCGAGAAAAAGATTTAAAGGATGGTCGATCACATACAATATTTATAGGAGAAGCAAGCGATGGTGGTTTTTTGAGTTGGACCTCCGGATCATCTTCTACTCTCAGGAATATGGGTAGCAAAATCAATTCCAACATGTCTACACCCAAGAACTATGGTTTGGGATTTAACTATGGAGGCAGAGGACATTATTCCTTTGAAGAGAACTCCGATTTAGCTGAGATGAATGAATTTGAAACCCAATCATCTCCTGATTTCTCAGATGAGTCTCCCAAAGTAATAAAAGAGCTAGCCCCGGAAGAGCGTTTATCGTTGCTGAAATCAGCTGGATTCTCAAGCAATCATACAGGTGGAGCCCACTTTTGTTTTGGAGATGGGTCAGTTAAATATGTCAGCCAGTTGACCGACGAACTGATTCTCAAAAACCTTGCTAACCGACACGACTCGAATCTGATTGGAGAATTTTAGAATTCATAAAATGCTTCCAGCTAACTTATACTTGAAATGGTTACTCGTACTTCTAGTGTTCGTTGTTACGAGCGAACAGGTTGCCGAAGCCATTGAATTTCATGATATTCGATGGGGATTTAATGATCGCCTTACTGCTTATCACATTAATCCTGTCACTGTGCTGGTCGAGAACCCGGATTCCACACCGTTTGAAGGTGAAATCTTTTTTCACCAGGAATCCTTTCGAGGACAACAAATTGATATCGCCCTTGCGGCAACCACATACGTTGCCCCCTTCGAAAAGAAATGGCTCCAGTTTTATCCCTATATTTCTGACTTTAATGCCAACTGGAGAATCAGTTGGAGCCAGAAAGGCATTCAGCACTCAAAAACTTTCCTGTCTCCCCGCCCGGTATCAGATAAGTCAATTATACAACTGGTCGCACCAGACAGATTGAGTACTGTCATCCCTGGTATCAAGCAATTTCCCGAGGATCTCTATCCTCCCGTTACAGGGGCGACAGATGCATTACAGATCATGCTCTTAGATCACCTTCCCAGATGGGAGAAAACGCGGCGTGAAGCCTTTAAAGAGTGGGTCTATTCGGGAGGCATACTGCACATCTTTCATAATTCAAATGGTGATCCGTTATTATTTCCTGATTCGTACTCTCCATTAAAGCGACAAGCTTCTCCTGCATATTATGGAAATGGAGTTGTCTATTACCACCAACAAAAGCTGAACGATCTTTCATATGCAGAGTTACTGCGGACTCTCAACGCAGACAAGAACAGTTCAGTTACCTCAAAAATATTGAATGTAAAAAAGAACCCAGTACAAGAGTCGGACGCCACATACGCTTCTTGCGATAGCCCAAGACTGGCGGACTCCCGAAAAGTGAATTATGCGGCCAGTTGT